>DASXEF010000397.1:0-4678 GCA_036490255.1 Kofleriaceae bacterium | reverse complement strand
CGATCTGATGGCGGGCGCGCAATACGATCACTCGCCGGCGCCGGCCGACACGCTGTCGCTCAGCTCGCCGTCGTTCTCGCACTTCGGCTTGCACTCGGGCCTGCGCTACAGCGTCGGCCGCTATCGGTTCGGCGCGAGCTACATCCACTACTGGTACGAAGTTCCGACGGTGAGCGATTCGATCACGTCGCCGGCGACGAACTTTCGCGGCTACGGCTCGAACAACATCTTCACCGTGTCGGTGGAGGCAAAGCTGTGATCCCGAAGCAGGGCCGCGCCGCGAGTGACGTGCTCGCCGAGCTGCGCGCGCATCAAGCCGACGACGTCGACTGGCGCCACGGCCGCGTGTTCTCGCTCGTCTATCACGCCGGCGATGACCACGAGAAGCTGATCAAGGACGCGCACGCGCTCTACGCGAGCGCGAACTTGCTCAACCCGATGGCGTTCAAGGGCCTGCGGGCGATCGAGAAGTCGATCGTCGAATCGGCCGGCGCGTTGCTCAATCATCCGAGCGCCGTCGGTGCGGTGACGTCGGGCGGCACCGAGTCGATCTTGTGCGCGGTCGCGGCGTATCGCGATCGCGCGCGCCGCAAGAAGCCGTGGAATCGCTGGCCGCAGCTCGTCGTGCCGCGCACGATTCATCCGGCGTTCGACAAGGCCGCGCATTACTTCGGCGTCGAGCTCGTCAAAGTCGACGTCGATCGCGAGCAGCGCGCCGACGTTCGCGCGATGGCCAAGGCGATCGGCTGGCGCACGATCGGCCTCGTCGCGTCGGCGCCGCAATATCCGCACGGCGTGATCGATCCGATCGAAGAGATCGGCGCGCTCGCCGAAGCGCATCGCCTGCCGTTTCACGTCGACGCGTGCGTGGGCGGGTTCGTCCTGCCGTGGCTCGAGCGAGGAGGGCGCTCGTTGCCGCGGTGGGACTTCCGGGTTCGCGGCGTGACGTCGATGAGCGCGGATCTGCACAAGTACGCGTACGCGGCCAAGGGCGCGTCGCTGCTCTTGTGGCGCACGCTCGAAGATTTTCGCGACCAGATCTTCGTCGCGACCGATTTTCCCGGCGGCATCTACGCATCGCCGACGCTGCTCGGCACGCGACCCGGCGGTCCGATCGCGGCCGCATATGCCGCGCTGCAGGCGATGGGCGAGAGCGGTTACATGGAGCTGACGGCGCAGGCGATCGCCGCCGCCGACACGCTGCGCGCGGGCATCACGAAGATCGCCGGGCTGTCGCTGCTCGGTCGGCCCGACGCGACGATCGTTTCGTACACCGGCGACGATCTGTTTGCCGTCGCGGACCGGCTCGAGACGCGCGGCTGGTCCGTCGATCGCCAGCATCGCCCGACGTCGATCCACTTGACGGTCACCGCGAATCACGCGCCGATCGTCGACGACTATCTCGCCGATCTGCGCGCGAGCGTCGCCGACGTGCGCGCGAATCCGAAGCTCGCGAAGTCGGGAACGGCGCCGATGTACGGCATGGCGGCGAAGTTGCCGATCCGCCGGCTCGTCGCGCGCAACGTCCGCAAGGTGATCGCGGAGCTGTACAAGTGAAGCGGATCGCGTTCGCGCGTATCGCGCAGGAATCGAACGCGCTGTCGCCGGTCGCGACGCAGCTCGTCGACTTCGAGTCCGCGCACTATCTCGAAGGCGATGCATTGCTCGCCGCGGCGACCGACGGTCCCGAGGTCGCCGGCTTCTTCAAGCGCGCCGAGCTCGCCGGGTTCATCCGCGCCGCGCATGCGCGCAAAGCCGAGATCGAGCCGGTGCCCATCATGTCGGCGTGGGCCGCATCGGGTGGACCGCTCGCGAAGTCGTGCTTCGAAGCGCTCGAGCAACGGCTCGTCGACGGCTTGCGCGGCGCCGGCCGACTCGATGCGCTCTACTTGTGCCTGCACGGTGCGATGGGCGTGCGCGGCGTGGCCGATCCGGAATCGCGCTTGCTCGCCGCCGCGCGCACGGTGATCGGCAACGCGCCGCTGATCATCTCGCACGATCTGCACGGCAACGTGACGCGCGAACGCGTCGCGCGCGCCGACGCGATCGTCGCGTATCACACGAACCCGCATCGCGATCACGCCCGCACCGGCCGCAAAGCCGGCGAGCTCGCGATCGGTACTGCGCTCGGCGAGCTCCACCCGCAGATGGGCTGGCGCTCGCTGCCGATGTTGCTCGGCGGCGGCACGACGATCGATTTTCTGTCGCCGATGCGGCCGATCTTCTCGCGGATGAAGCGCGCCGAGCGCTCCGGCGAAGTGCTCGCCGCGTCGACGTTCATGGTCCATCCGTGGAACGACGATCCCGCGCTCGGCTGGTCGACGCTGTGCGTGAGCGATGGCGATGCGCGCGCCGCCGATCGGCTCGCCGACGAGCTCGCCGAGATGTGCTGGGCGGCGCGCGACAAGTTGCCGCCCGAATTTCGCAACGCGAACGACGCGATCGATGCCGCGCGCTCGGCGAGCCTGCGCCGCAAGCTCGGCTGCGTCGTGATGGCGGACGCCTCCGACGTCGTCTCGGCAGGCGCGCCCGGTGATTCGACGCACCTCGTGCGCGCGTTGCTCGAGCGCGCGACCGGCATGCTCGTCTACGCCGCCGTCCGCGATCCGAAAGCGATCGCGCAGCATTGGCCGCGCGAGCCCGGCGACGTGATCGCGACGCAGCTCGGCGGCTCGCTCGATCCGTCGCGGTCGTCGCCGCTCGCGGTGCGCGCGACCGTCGTCGGCAAGTACGATCGCGCCGGCTTCGGCCGCACGCTCGTGCTCGCGATCGATCACGTGCGGCTCGTCGTCACCGAAGGTCCCGCGCTCGTGATGCGGCCGTCGTTCTATACCGAGGTCGGGCTCGACCCGTGGCGCGCCGACATCGTGGTCGTGAAGAATTTCTTCCCGTTCCTGATGTTCTTCGCCGCGTACAACCGCAAGACGATCTTCGTGCGCACGAGCGGCGCGACCGATTTCGATGCCGCGTTCGGGCTGCGCTTCGACGGGCCGATGCATCCGCGCGATCGGGTCGACGATTGGCGCGAGCGCGACCGGCTGCGCAGGTCCGCGGTCGAGGTCAGCTCGGCCGCAGCTCGCTGACCATCCCGCCAAGATTGCCCAAGCCGCGCTCGAGCCCGGCGCTACACTGGTGCATGGCGATCCGCGTCCGGAGGATTCCGACGGCGACTCCAGACGTGCACGCCGCGCGCACGTACGTCGATCGCCCGGTCTCCGGCATGAAGGAGGCGTTCCTGATCACGCGGCTCGAGGCCGGTCGCTTCGAGCTGTGGACGCACGGCAAGCCGTGGCGCGTCGGACCGGGCGCGATCGTGCTGCATCAGCCCGGCGACGTGGGACGCGAGGTCTCGCGTGACGGGCCGTTGTCGTTCCAGGCGATCTGCATCGCGCCGCGCATGGTGCTCGACAAAGCGCGCATGCAGTCGGTGCTCGAGACCGGCGACCCGCGCAGCGCGCCGTTTAACCGCCTCCACGACGCGGTCGCAGCGAACGCCGATCGATTGACACTCGACTGTCTGCTTGCCGAGGCACTCGGCGCGATGGCGGCGTTGCCCGACGTTCGCGATCGTTACGTGCGGCCGGTCCGTCGAGCGCTCGAGCTCGTTCGCGCGCGGCTGGCCGATCCGATCACGCTCGACGAGCTCGCGGCGCACGCCGGCCTCGACAAGTTTCATCTGTGTCGCGCGTTCCGCTCGCAGATCGGCATGCCGCCGCACGCGTATCTGACGCGACTGCGCGTGTTGCGCGCCAAAGAATTGCTCGCGGCCGGAGCGCGCCCCAAAGATGTCGCGCCGCAGGTCGGCTTCTACGATCAGAGCCAGCTCAACCGGCACTTTCGCCGCATCGTCGGCACGACGCCGGGCGAGTTCGCGCGCGTCGTCCACGCGCCGTGGCTCCAGGTCCCTGTGTCCGCGTAGATTTCGCCAAATCTGCCCAAGCCGTCGCGCGTGTGCGTTGCTAGATCGGTCGCATGCGGATTTTCATCACGGGCGCGACCGGCTTCGTCGGCTCCGCCGTCGTTCGCGAATTGATCGGCGCGGGTCACCGCGTGCTCGGCATGGCGCGTTCGGATGCAGGCGCCGCGGCGGTCGTCGCCGCCGGTGCCGAGGTTCATCGCGGCGAGCTCGACGATCTCGACAGCCTGCGCCGCGGCACCGCCGACGCCGATGCGGTGATCCACACGGCGTTCATCCACGACTTCGCGCAGCCGGGCAGCGGCCGCTCGAGCTTCAAAGACGCGTGCGACGTCGACGCTCGCGCGATCGAAGCGATGGGCAGCGCGCTCGCCGGCTCGAACCGCCACTTCATCGTGACGTCCGGAACGCCCGGCGTCGGCGGTCGGCTCGCGACCGAATCGGATGCACCATCGCCGAACGTGCCGCGCGTCTCCGAGCAGACCGCGCTGCAGTTTGCCGAGCGTGGCGTCCGCATCGCGGTGCTCCGGCTGCCGCGCTGCGTTCATGCGGCCGGTGGTCCGTTCGGCTTCGGCACGCCGATGATCGCGATCGCGACGAAGACCGGCGTGTCCGCGTACGTCGGCGACGGCGCGCATCGCTGGTGCGCCGTGCACTGCCTCGACGCCGCGCGGCTCTACCGGATCGTCGTCGACAAATCCGTCACCGGCGCGTTCCACGCCGTCGGTGATGAGGGCGTCGCGCAGCGCGCGATCGCCGATG
>DASXEF010000354.1:0-2544 GCA_036490255.1 Kofleriaceae bacterium | reverse complement strand
CCGCTCTTGCCGTTCGCGACCGCGCGCGAGCGCCGCGCGAAGCTCGACTTCACGAACGTCGCGAAGCCGGCATTCACCGGCACGAAGAACCTCGTCCTCGATCTCGCCGTGTTGCGCGATTGGATCGACTGGTCGCCGTTCTTCCACACCTGGGAAATGTCGGGCCGTTATCCGGCGATCCTCGACGATCCGAAAAAGGGCCCGGCCGCGCGCAAGCTGTTCGAAGAAGCGCAGGCGCTGCTCGCGAAGATCATCGCCGACGGATCGCTGCGCGCGCGCGCGACCTACGGCTTCTTCGACGCGAGCTCCGACGGAGATACGATCACGCTCGGCAACGGCCTCACGTTCCCGATGCTGCGCCAGCAAGAAGATCGCGAGACGTGCTTGTCGCTGGGCGATTTTATCGCGCCGGAGCACGACTACCTCGGCGCGTTCATCGTCACCGCCGGACTCGGCGTCGACGAGCTCGCAGGCGCGTACGAGCGCAACCACGACGACTACAACGCGATCATGGTCAAAGCGCTCGCCGATCGGCTCGCCGAAGCCGGCGCCGAATGGCTGCATCATCGCGCGCGCGAAGACTTCGGCTACGGCGCCGCCGAGCAGCTCACGCGCGCGCAGATCCTCGCCGAGAGCTACCGCGGCATCCGCCCGGCGTTCGGCTATCCCGCGTGCCCGGATCACCTGCCGAAGCGCACGTTGTTCGAGCTGCTCGACAACGAGTCGCACCACGGCGTCACGCTGACCGAGAGCTTCGCGATGACGCCGACCGCGTCGGTCTCGGGCGTCTACTTCGCGCATCCGCAGAGCCAGTACTTCGCGGTCGGTCGCATCGGCGCCGACCAGCTCGCCGACTACGCGAAGCGCATCGGCGAGACCGAAGTCGAAGTGTCGCGGATGATCCCGTCGAACGTGTCGAGCTAGCAAGCCCGGCGAACGCCGGACGCGCAGCATCGCCAAGGGCGATGCGCAGCTCGCAAGCCCGGGCGAACGCCGGGCGCGCAGCATCGCCAAGGGCGATGCGCAGCTAGCAAGCCCGGCGAACGCCGGGTGCGCAGCATCGCCAAGGGCGATGCGCAGCTCGTTAGATCATCAGCGTGACGGCGACCGCGATCGCGACCGCCGCGCCGCCGATCGCGGCGAGAAACTTGAGTCGGCCGCGCTTGAGATCGCCGACCATCGCGCGCTCGTTGACCTCGATCTCGAACGCCGAGTGGCGAGCCGACGGTTTCGGGATGTACTCGGTCGTGCCGGTATGGACGCCGAACACCTGGCTGTCCTGCGCGTTCACCGTGCCGTCGTCTTCGTAGCGATCTTCGATCGGCAACGTGTCGACGGCGCTCGGCGCGAGCAGGTCACCGGCGGCGACCGCTTCGTCGCGCGCCTTCGCGTCTTGCTCGCCCTTCTTGAACCACAAAGTCTCGCGGAACTTCGGTCGCATCACCCATCCAAACCGGCCGGGCGAGCGGCGTGTAGAGGTGGGATACCGCGCTACTTCACGAACTCGCGCAGGTCGAACGCGGGATCGGCCTCGCGCTTCTCCATGCCGGCGACGTTTCGCCACGACTTCGCGTCGCCGCACTCCATGCAGATCCGGATGTCGCGGCCGCCGCTGCGCCCGCTGATCGCGAAGATCAACACGCCGCGCTGCTTACACGCGTCGCACTCGTGGACGAACGCGTCGGTTTGCGCGAAGCCGCGCTTCTGCAGCTTGCGAACGAGAGCGTCGAGATCATCGGGTGCGGCCATCGCGCGATCTTACTTCAGTCGCGGTAGCTGCGGTCGACGCGGTCGAGTTTGCGTAACAACCCCGGCCACGCGAGCGAGCTACCCATCGACCGCGTCACTTGCTTGGCCGCGAGCGTGGCGCCCGCTACGAGCTTCGCGTCGACCGGGATCAGCTCGTCCGATGCCGCCTGTGCCCGCAGCTGGATCGCACATGCCGATTCGAACAAGTACATCTGCAAGAACGCGTCGGAGACGCTCGCGCCGACCGTGAGCAGGCCGTGGTTGCGCAGCATGAAGAACATCTTGTCGCCGAGGTCACGCACGAGCCGCGGCTTCTCGCCTTCGTGCAGCGCGACGCCTTCGTAGTCGTGATAGCCGAGCGAGGCGAGCACGAAGATCGATTGCTGCGAGATCGGCAGCACGCCCAGCTGCGATGCCGACACCGCGACGCCGTTGATGCTGTGCGTGTGCAACACGCAGCGAACGTCCTCGCGCGCCGCGTGGATCGCGCTGTGGATCGTGAAGCCCGCCGGGTTGATCTCGTAGGGGCTCTCGAGCAGCTTGTTGCCCTCGAGATCGACCTTGACCAGGCTCGAGGCGCTCACCTCTTCGAACATCATCCCGTACGGGTTGATCAGGAAGTGATGCTCGGCGCCGGGCAAGCGCGCCGAGATGTGCGTGAAGATCAGGTCGTCCCAGCCGTACATCGCGACGAGCCGGTAACACGCGGCCAGATCGACTCGGAGCTGCCACTCGGCTTCGGAGACGCGCTCCTTCACGTTCATGCACGCGATTATACGCGTCGGTAGGTCGCGG
>DASXEF010000322.1:0-10364 GCA_036490255.1 Kofleriaceae bacterium | reverse complement strand
CTATCTCGGGCGAGGCGCGCATGCCGTGATCGAAGCACGGCCCGAGAACCTCTACTACTTCACGAGCTACGTCGGAATGCACGAGGTTTCCGTCGAGCGCGGCGATTCCGTCTACTTTTTCGGCGCTGATCTCGAGACCGTATTTTTGAAGCGCGGACCAACGACGATCGAGAGCCGACATCTCGCGACGGTCGTGCGCGGCTACACGCCGGAAGATCGATCGACCACGATGCAGCAGGGTACGACCTTGCCCTACGTGAACGGTTGCTCGAGCAAGCAACTGTTTCCACCGGAGCGCTTGGGTGATCCGACGCTTCAACTTCTATACATGCCGCCGCATACGACCGAGCAGGTCCACCACATTCACTCGACGGTCAGAGTTGTTTACATATTGCGCGGCCGTGGGATCAGCGTTGTTGGGACTGCGCAACATCACTTGCGTCACGACCTCGTGCCGGGGATGACGTGCATCCTCGAGCCGATGTGCCCGCATCACTTCGAGACCGGCGCGGAGCCGCTGGTGTGCATCCCTTTGCACGTCTTCAGCTCGAGCGGCTCTGCAGAGCTCGATCATCCGATGTTCCGAGGCACTCACCTAGTCGGGCACTGACGCGACGCGCGTGTTACCCTTTTTGTCGTGAGGCGATTCGTCGGAGTGGCAACACTCGCGGCATTAATTTGCGCAGCGCCGCAGGCCTACGCGGACAAGAAGTCCAAGCCCAAAGCCGGCGGGGATGAACCGTTCTCGGACGGCGTGTCGAAGGCCAGGCAAGACCAGGCGATCGCGCTGTTCGAAGCGGGCAACAAGCTCTTCGAAGAAGAGAAATACCCCGACGCGCTCGATCAATACGAGAAGGCGATCAAGAAGTGGGACCACCCCAAGATCGAGTTCAACCTCGCGCTCTGTTACGTCCGAATCAAGAAGCCGCTCGAAGCGTTCGATCACATCGAGCGCGCGCTGCAATACGGTAAAGACCCGCTCGGCCAGGCGGTCTACTCGAACGCGATCGATCAGAAGGCCACGCTCGAGGCGACGCTCGCGGAGCTCGAGGTCAGCGGCAATCAAGACGACGTCAAGGTCATGCTCGACGGCCAGGAGCTGTTCACCGGCAAGTCGTCGGCGAAGCGCCATCTGCTCGCCGGCCCGCATCAGCTCGTCGCGACGCGCGACGGCTTCGAGACCGAAACCCGCGCGCTGAATTTGCCGCCGGGCGAGCTGACAAAGCAAGCGGTCGAGCTGCAGCCCGAAAAGGTCAAGGTTCAGGTCACGCGCGAGAACTACGAGCGGCGCTGGCAGTGGTGGATCCCGTGGACGACCGTCGCGTCGGGCGTCGGGCTCGCGCTGATCGGCACCGGCGTCTATCTCGCGGCGCGCTCGGACATTCATGCGTACGACACGGCGCTCACCGCCGCATGCCCGATGGGTTGTACGTCCGGCATGATCGATCCGAAGCTCACCGCGCAGGAAACGCACGCGCGCACGCTGTCGGGCGTCGGTATCGGGTTCTGGGTCGCGGGCGGCGCGGTCGCAGCGGCCGCGGGTGTGATGGCGGTGCTCAATCGCCCGCACCTCGAAGTCGAAGGGCATCCCGCCGACGTGTCGATCGTCGTCACGCCGCAGTACACAGGCGCGACCTTCACACTGTCGTTTAGGTGAGCCGTTGAACGCAGCCGCACCCGCACACCAGTCGAACGCGGCCGCCGCGCAAGCGACCGCGCGCGGCAAGCTGGTCGAGGGCGCGATCGTCGATCACTACGAGATCATCCGCGTGCTCGGCGCCGGCGGCATGGGCCAGGTGTTCCTCGCGCGCGATCTCAAGCTCGGCCGGCTCGTCGCGCTCAAGGTCATGCATCCGACGATGCAGGAAGAAGCGCAGCGCATCCTCGTCGAAGCGCGCGCGACGGCGAAGTGCCGCCACGAAAACATCGTCGTCATTCACGACCTCAACATGTTCGAGGGGCTGCCGTACCTCGTGCTCGAGCACCTCGAGGGCAGCTCGATGCGGCGGTTCTATACCGACACGCCGCTGCCGGTGGCGCGCGCGCTCGAGATGTTCTGCGGCATCTTGCGCGGGCTCGAGAACGCGCACGCGGCCGGCATCATCCACCGCGATCTCAAGCCCGACAACGTGTTCGTCACGACCGCCGGCGTGCCGAAGATCCTCGACTTCGGCATCGCGAAGCTGCACGGCGCGCCGAGCAACGACAGCGGCTCGATGGGCCGCATCGAAGGCGTCTCCAACGACGACAACGAGACGTACGTGACGATCAGCGGCAGCGGCAAAGGCCCGGTCGGCACGTGGTCGTATATGTCGCCGGAGCAGTTCCGCACCGAGGTCGACGTCGATCATCGCGCCGACCTGTGGGCCGTCGGCATCATGATGTTCAAGCTGTTCACGGGTCACTTGCCGTGGGGCAAGCCGGATCCGCACGTGCTGATGTACTCGGTCTCGGATCTCGACACGCCGACGCCGAGCGTGCTGACGATCAAGCCGGATCTCGATCCGCAGCTCGCGGCGATCATCGACACGTGCCTGCGCAAGACTCGCGACGAGCGCTTTTCGAGCGCGCGCGCGATGCTCGACGCGCTCGAGCCGCTATTGCCCGGCAACTCGCACGGCGCGAGCGAGCGCTGCCCGTATCCGGGCCTGTCGGCGTTCGAAGAAGCCGACGCGCAGCGCTTCTTCGGCCGCAGCGCCGACGTCGCGCGCGCGGTCGCGCGACTCGAGAAGGAGCCGCTGCTCGCGGTCGTCGGCCCGTCGGGAACCGGCAAGTCGTCGTTCATCCGCGCCGGCTTGGTGCCGGCGATTCGCGCCGCGCAGCCGGTGTTCACGATCGCGATCCGGCCCGGTCGCGCACCGCTCGCCGCGCTCGCGCAGGCGATCGTGCAGCTCACCGGCAAGCGCGATCCGGGCTACGCGCAGAAGGTCGCCGACGAGCTGCCTGCCGAACCCGGTTATCTCGGCAGCGTGCTGCGCTGGTGTGCGCAGGCGACGCAGAGCCGCGTGTTGTTGATCGTCGACCAGCTCGAAGAGCTCTACACGAACGTGCCGGATCGCGCGCAACGCACGGCGTTCGTCACCGCGCTGCGTGCCGCCGCCGACGATCCGTCGAGCGCGGTGCGCGTCGTCCTGTCGATGCGCTCGGATTTTCTCGATCGCGCCGCCGAAGATCGCGGCTTCATGGAAGCGATCACGCGCGGCTTGCACTACCTGATGCCGCTCGGTCGCGACGGCCTGAGCGACGCGCTCGTGCGACCGGCGGCGCTCGCCGGCCACACGTTCGAATCGACCGAGCTCGTCGAAGCGATGATCGACGAGATCGCGACGACCGCCGGCGCGTTGCCGCTGTTGCAGTTCGCCGCCGGTCAGATGTGGGAAGCGCGCGATCGCCCGGCGCGCATCCTCACGCGCGCGAGCTACATCGCGATGAACGGCATCGGCGGCACGCTCGCTCAACACGCCGACCGCGTGCTCGCCGACATGCCGCCGGCGCGGCGCGCACTCGCGCACGCCGTGTTTCGCCGCCTGGTCACGCCCGACGGCACGCGCGCGATCGTCGATCTCGCCGAGCTCGTCTCGCTGTCGCCGATCGAGGTGCCGTCGCTGATCGATTCGCTCGTCGGTTCGCGCTTGCTCGTGTCGAGTGCCGACGAGCAGACGACCGGCGCGACCGTCGAGATCGTCCACGAGTCACTGATCAACGCGTGGCCGCAGCTCCGCCAATGGATGGAAGCGGAGCGCGACGAAGCGAAGTTCCTCGTCGAGCTGCGCCAGGCCGCGCAGCAATGGGATGCACGCGGGCGCGCGCCGGGTTTGCTCTGGCGCGGCGAGATGGTTGCCGAAGCGCGCCGATTCGGCTCGCGGATGACGCTCGGGCCGCGCGAGTACGCGTTCCTCGGCGAAGTGTTCGCGCTCGCCGATCGATCGTCGCGGATCAAGCGGATCGCGGTGATCGCGACGATGATCGGCCTGGTCGCGCTGCTCATCGCGGGCAGCGTCGTCGTCGTCAAAGTGCGCGCGGCCGAGCAGCGCGCGCGCGAGCAAGCGGCGAAGGCGGAGAAGGCGCAGACCGATCAGCAGGAACAGTTTCATCTGATCCAGCAGAAAGACGACGAGCGGCTCGCGGCGATGCAGCAGGCCGCCGACGAGCAAAAGAAGGCCGCCGAAGCCGAAGGCGACGCGACGAACAGCCGCGCCGCGCTCGCGAAGTCGAACGCGAAGCTCATCGATTCGAATGCGCAGCTGCAGAAGACGCTCGCCGAAGTGCAAGCGGAGCGCGAGAAGACGCAAAAATTGTACGAATCCGAGCAGCGCCGCAACAAGCAGCTCGAAGAGCACGGCAAGGGCATCGCGCACGATCTGCACTAGGGCCCGTGAACATCGATCGCGGCGTGCCGTCTTCGTAGGCGAGTGCTGCGACTACGCCGGTTCGACCTCTGGTTTGGTGCGCTCGCGCTGGCGCTGCTGAACGGCTGCGCCCCGAAGAGCCCCGTCGAATACATCGACGGTCAATGTTTGATCAGCGGTGTCCCCGCGAGCCTGGCGCAAGTCGAGTCGCGGCAGGCCGAGATCACGCAGCACATCTTGTCGCGCCAACCGGTGCTCACCGCGATCGCGGTCGCGGCCGTCGTGATCGCCGGCGCGGGCTATCTCAATCGCATCCTGACGATGGTGCTCGCGCGGCGATCGCAGAGCTTCGCCGATCGGTTGCGCGCGCGGCTCGAGCGCTATCGCGAGCATCCGGTGCGGCAATTCGCGCTCGTCGGCGGCGTGCTGTGCGTGCTCGCGATCGCGGGCGTCGCGTACGTCTCGCTCGACTCGGACAAGCGCCAGAGCGAGCGCTCGCTCGGCACGCTGCAGTTCTGTCACATCGCGCTGCGCTCCGCGAACGAGCAGCACGCGCTCGCCGAGCAACGCGAGCACCTCGCGTCGATCCAATCGACCGAGCACGATATCCGCGCGCTCGTCGATCGACTGCCGCCCGCCGAGCAAGAAAAAGCCCGCGAGATCGCGACGCAGCTGCAGACGTCGCTCGGCCAGCAACGCGCGCTGGTCTCGCAGTACGCGACGCGCGCCGACACGACGGCGAAGGCGGTCGTCGAGCAGGGCGCCGATCTGCAGCGCGGCATCTCCAAGCTCGACGGCGAGGTCGTCGATCTCCAGACGATGCCGGCCGCGATCGTCAAGCTCGCGACCGATGTCCGCGAGCTGCGCGCGCGCCACGACGCGCTCGACGCGCGGCTCGACGTGCTGGCGAGCAAGCTCGACGAGATCGCGAATCGTCCGCCGCCGGTGTGCGCGCTGCCGCCGCCGCCGCCGCCGGCGAAGGTCGAGACGTCGTCGGCCCAGCCGAAGTCCGCGCCGGCGAAGTCAGCCGATACGGTGGCGGTGCCGCCGGCCGACGCAGCTAGCGGACCGTGACGGCGTGGCTCCAAGCGGCACAGCGCTTGGCTTGATGCTTCGGCACGTCGCAGCGCGACGCGGTCACCGGCACGGCTTTGCCGGACTCGAGCCCGGTCGCGGCGATCGGAATCGCGAGCTCGATCAACCATTCTTCGTCGTTGTTGCTCGCATCGTCGACGCTGCCGTCGCGATCGACACCGATCGTCGAGCCTTCGATCGGCGGCGTGACCACGCCGAGCGCGCTGACCGACCATTTGTGATCGCCGATCGCGAGCTCGAACGCATCGGTCGAACGAATGTCGTCATCGGCGGCGTAGAGCCCGACGTAGAGAAATCGATCGTCGCGCAACCAGCGCACTTCCGACGTCGGCCGCGACAGCTGGTGATCGTCGCCGAGGAACTGGCCGCGTAGCGAACGCCCCGACCAGTCGCGCTCGTTCCACTCGCCGTCGACGTGGATCGGCATCGTCGTGGTCGGGATCTCGAGTGTGCCGGTGTGGCGATGACACGCGGCGAGTGCGAGCAGTACGACGGCGCGCTTCACGCCGCGGCTCCCGACGCTTGGATCTTGAACGTGTCGATGACCTTGCCGGTCGAGTAGTCGTACGTCGTCACCGTCAGCGTGCCGTCGCTGTTGCGATTGACGACCGTGTAGCCGTAGTTCGTGCCGCTCGTCAGCGGCGCGCCGCCGATGCCGTTGATGATCTCCTTGTCGCTCGCCTCGTGCGAGTACTCATGTGTGTGGCCGACGATCAACAGCGTCAGCGGATTCTTGTCGATGATCGTCTGGCTCGCGGCGCACTTGGTCGACGACATGTCCGCGACGCTCTCGTGACGCACGACGAACGTGTAGGTCGTCTGCACGGCGAGTTGTTGCGTCAGCCACGTCGACTCGGCCGTTGTCCACGCGTTGCACGACACGAACACGAGCTTCGCGGTCCAGCTGCTATCGGATGCGGTGGCGGTCTCGACGTAGTACGGCTCGGTCTGGTTGATCGGCGTCAACATCGTCGAGATGAACGTCGTGTAGTTCTTCGTGATGCCGTCGGGGTTGCCGCTACCGCAGTTCGAGTCGGTGTAGCCGGTGCACTCGTGGTTGCCCATCGCCGGGTAAAACGGACCGGAAAAGCCGCCTCGTGCGGTCATGTACTGGTCGATCTGCGGCGCCTGCTCGCTGCCGGTCGTGCTCGCGTATTGATAGTCACCGGTGCCGATCACGAAGGTCGGCGCCGGCGATGCCGACGCGATGTCGGTAAAGATCTTCGTGACGATCGCGGTCGGATAGTTCGCGGTGTCGTCGATCGATGCCGGGCGCGTGTCGCCGACGATCGCGAATGTCAGGCCGGTGCTCTCGCCACCACCACCGCCACCGCCGCCACCGCCGCCGCTGCCGCTACTGCCGCTGTTGCTACCGCCGTTGTCATCGCCGCCGCCGCCGCCATTCCCCGTGGTTGTTTGCGTACAAGCGATCGCGAAGATCAGGAGCACGCGGAATGTGGCCGACATGGCGCGAACCGTAGGACCCGCGCGAATCGCGTAGCCAATGACACGAACTAACGTTTACGCAGAACTGTCACTGTGTTGGTTTCGTACAGCCACATTTATTAAGCCTTAGCCGTATTGGAGACTCCCCTTAATCTTTCGGGGCAACGATCCTCGTCGGTGTACGGATCCGCTCACGTGGAACTACATTGCTAATCGGGCCGCTCGAGCACGAGTGCAATCGTGATCGTGCCGTCTGCAGACTCCTCAGCTGGAGTCACGCGCTTCGCACCTGTCCACGTCGTGAAGTCGTCGGAGCGCTGCACGCGCGCGAGCGCCGCTCGCTCTTCCGACTCGGATGCGTAGCGCACCGTCGCGAAGCAGCCGGCCATGTAGCAACCGCGCTCGAGCGTGATCTCGCCATCGCGCGCGAGATCGTCGAGCACGCGATTCGCGCGATCGTTCCAGTCCTCGTGGCCGATGTGTGGATCGCGGATGTGCGAGAGCACCAGCTCGCGCTCGTGCGCCGCCTCGGACGGCTCGGTGGTCGGCGGTAGCTGCGGCGTCGTCGGCACGGCTGGCGCGGGCGTCGGCGCTGGCATCGGCGGAGCCGGTATCGTCGTCGGCGTTGTCGTCGTCGTCGTTGTCGTCGTTGTCGTCGGCAGGTGCCGCGTCATCACGTACAGCGCCACGCCGAGTGCGATCACCACCGCCGCGAGCGCCGCGAGCCACTTCATAAGAGCGTGCGCGCAGTGAACCACACCGCCGGATATGCAGCGAGCCAGGTCCACCAGAAGCGATCGAGCCCGAACACGATCGCGTTGCCGAGATGGAACGCGACACCGACGGCGAGCGCGGCGATGCACGCCGTGCGATTCACCAGCGCGATCGGAAAGCCGCACTCGAACGCGAGCGTCGCGAACGCGCCGAGCCGCCCGAGCACCGGCCGCGCGAGCAACGCCGCGAGTCGCGCGGGCACGCCATACGCCGGCAACGCGACGAGGATCGCGAACGCATCGCCGCGCCGCCAGTGCGGATCGCCGAGCTTGGCGATGCCCGCGATCGCGTACGACAGCACCAGTTGCGCGGCGATGTACGCGAGCCCGGCACGCGGCCAACCCGCGCGCGCGATCGCGAGGCCGAGCAACACGACCACGAGCATCGCGTCGCTGCCGCCGTTGTACGTGCCGCGAAAGCGCACGGCGATCGCGAGCGTGCACGCGAATGCGATCCACGCGGCCGGACCGAACACGGGCAGCGCGATCGCCGACGCGAGCTGCAACGCGACGATGATCGACGTGCCACGCGTGCCGAACATCGCGTCGGCGAGCGCGCGAACCGGCGCCGGCGCATCGGCGAGCTCGCGGCGCAACACCGACCACGCGAACACGCCGTGGTCGCCGAGCGCGCGACGCACCGCGAGCAGCTCGAGTGCCGCGACCGCGGTCGCGATCGCGGCGAGCCACGCGGTCAGCTCGATCACGCGACGAGCTCCGCCGACGCGACGAAGTCGGGATCGTCGGGCGTCGCGATCTTCCAGCGATAGCGCGCGCCGGGCGCGACCCGCGTGCGCGCGATCCGCGTGACGAGCTCGTACGAGACCGAGCTCGTGATCGCGGGATCGTGATCAGGCGTCTCGGGATCGAGCGCGCTGATCTCGGCGACGAGCTGATCGACGACGGCGCGATACGCGAGCACGAGGTTCGCCGCGGGCGCGACCGCCCAGTTGAACCAACGCCGCCGCGGCGCGACGAGCGGTAGCCACGCACCACCCGCTTCGGCGACGTAGAGCTGCGGCGATGCGACGGCGCGATCGAAGAACCGCCACGAAGGCAGCAGCACGCGAAACCGATCGATCAGCCGCACGACTGCATGGTATGCGACTGCATGCGTTACGCGTTGCTCGCGCTCGCCGGATCCGCTTGTGTGACCGGGCTCCACGTCACGCACGAAGCGAGCGTTGCCGACGGCGTGCAAGCACCTGGCTTCGCGCTGCCCGATCAGGCGAACCATACCGTCGCGCTCGCCGATCAGCTCGCGCGCGGGCCGGTCGTGCTCGTGTTCTATCGCGGCTATTGGTGACCGTGGTGCAAACACCAGCTCGGTGAGCTGGCTCGAAACCAGGCGCAGTTCGACGCGCGCGGTGTGCGGCTGCTCGCGATCAGCGGCGACGCGCCGCACGACTCGAAGCTGTTCGCGACGCGGCTCGGGATCTGGTTTCCGCTGCTGTCGGATGCCGACCTCGCGGTCTCGCGTGTCTACGCCGGCGAGACGTCGGATACGAACGCGCTGCCCGGCGTCACCGTCATCGATCGCACCGGCCGCATCGTGTTTCGCCAGGTCGCATCGGCCAAGGACGATCGGATCAGCACGCAGGATCTGCTCGCGGCGATCGATCATGCGCTCGGCACGCACGGCCCCGACGCCACGGATCGCGGCTACGCGGCGATCGATCGCGCGCAGATCCGGCTCGATGTCGGCGGCGGTGCCGAAGGCTCGCGCGGCACCGGCGTCGCGGCGCTCGCCGCGCTGTTCCCGATCACGCGCGAGGTGCTGATCGGGCCGATGCTGGGCTTCGAGCCACGCGCGGCGCCGCTCGACGTCGATCTCGAGGTCGTGTTCCGCGCGCCGATCTGGAATTCGGCCGGCGCGTTCGAGCTCGGCTTCGCGAGCGGCTACTCCACGCTCGACACCGACCGCGGCTGGAACGGCACGATGCGCACCGGCGTTTGGTTCGCGTTGTCGCCGACGTGGTCGGTGCAGCTCGACGCCGGTGCCGCCGTCCATCAGCACGACACCGACGTGTTCGGCACGATCGGCCTCGCGTGGCTGTTCCGCGTGCGGTGACTACTTCAGCGTCTTCGCGAACAGATCTTCGAGCGTCTTCCAGTGACGCTCCGCTTCGGCGGCGTCGTGCACCGGCGTGTCGCTCGGCACCCAGCCGTGCTTCGCGTGGAACTGTTCGAGCTTGTAGTCGACGTGCGCGGCGTCGAGCGCCTGCGTCAGCCGCGCTTGCTGTGCGGCGTCGAAGTTCGCGTCGTCGGCGGCCGCGCCGATGAACAGCTTGGCCTTGATCTTCGGCGCGAGCAGGTGAGGGCTGCCCGGATCGTCGGTCGCGAGGCCGCCCGGGTGATACGCCGCCGCGGCGACGATGCGATCGGGAAAGTTGCCGGCGGCGAGCATCGCGAGCCGGCCGCCCATGCAGTAACCGGTGATGCCGACGTTGCCGGATAGATGCGCGAGATACGCCTTGGTGTCGCGCATGATCATGTCGGGCTGCGCGTTGGCGAACGCTTTCTTGAACCACTCCTCGCGCACGGCGGGCTCGGTGAACAGCTTCTTCGGATCCGGCGCGGTGTACTCGCCGGCGCGCCAGAACACGTCGGGCATCAGCACGTGATAGCCGGCGGCGGCGAGGCGCTCGGCCATCGCGTGCATCGCCGGTCGCATGCCGATGCCGTCGATGAAGAACAGCAC
>DASXEF010000158.1:0-3182 GCA_036490255.1 Kofleriaceae bacterium | reverse complement strand
GCCGTCGGCATGCGGCCTTTGCGGCGGTGTACGCCGAGCAGCGCGGGCACGATCACGAGCGCGCTGGTCACGCACGTCACCTCGCCGAGCAGCGACGCGGCGCCGAACCCGCGAATCGCGAGGTTGTCGCTGACGAGCAGCGAGCCGTAGCCGATCATCGTCGTCAGCGAGCACACGAACACGGCGCTGCCGCTCGTGCGCAAGGTCGTCGCGACGTCGGGCACGTCTTCGCTGATGTAGCGATGTGCGACGTTGATCGCGTAGTCGATGCCGATGCCGAGCGTGATCGGCAGCGCGATGAAATCGAGGAAGTTCACCTTGAGGTCGAGCAGCGCGCACATTGCGACCATGAACAGCGCGCCGCCGCCGGTCGCGGCGAGCACCGCGATCGCGCGGCGATTCAAGCCGACGAGGCCGAGCACCATCACGACGAGGCCGATGCCGGCGACCAGCGTCACGATCGGACCGTCGTGCTCGATCGCCGAAATGATATCGGCGAAGATCACGCTCGCGCCCGACGTCGTGACCGTTTCGCCGTCGGCGAGGTCGAGCCGGCGCACCGCGTTCGAGAACTCGATCAGATCGTGGCCGTTCCACTCGTCGATGCGATTCGCCGAATGGATCGACAGCATCAGGCCGATGCGGCCGTCGGCTTCGGTGACTTCGGGCTTGTCGCGGATCTGTTTGGGCAGCGACTCGCGCGTGATCGCGCGCATGTGATCGGGCGGTCGCAGATCGGCGAGGTCGGCGCGATCTTTATCGTCGAGCGCATCCAAGTTCTTGTCGAGCATCGAGCGGATCTCGTCGAGCAGCTCGAGCTTCGCTTCTTGATCGGGTGGGATCGCATCCAAGATCGACGAGATCGAGCCGATCAATTGCTGCTGCGCTGGCTTGCCCGCGTCTTTCGCGCGCAGCGCGGCGACGATCTGCGGCACTTGATCCGCGCGATCGGCGGCGATGAACGTGCGGCCGGCGTAACCACGGCCGAAGTTGTCGTCGGAGACTTTCATCCAATGCCGCGACTCGATCGCGTCGCCGCCTTCGGAGCGCAGCTGCTTCATGTCGTATTCGAACGGATCCTGCGCGACGTAACGCACGACGACGACGCCGGCGCCGACCGCGAACACGGCCGCGCACGCGAGCACGACGCGCGGCCGCTCGAAGCCGATCAGCTTGACGAGGATCTGGCCGAGCCACGGATCGCTCGGCCGCACGCGCACGCGGCGACCGAACACGAGCACGAGCGCGGGCAACAGCGCGTAGCTCGCGATCCAGCACAGCAGCATGCCGATCGCGCCGATGATCGCGAAGTCGGCGAAGCCCTTGAAGCTGGTCGCGGCGAGCGAGCCGTATGCGATCGATGCGCCGAGCGAGGCGACGGCGGTCGGTCGGATCGTGCCGACGATCGCGTGGGCGAGCGACTCTTCGACGTCGCGCTCGCGGCGCTCCTCGAGGAACCGCGCGATCAGCAGGATGCCGTAATTGACGCCGTTGCCGGCGATGATCGCGCCCAAGAACGCGGTCGCCGCGTTCAAGTGGCCGACGGTGAGCGCGGCGGCGCCGAACGCCGCGGCGGTAGCGATCGCGATCGTGATCACGAGCAGTACGAGCAGCCGCGCGCTCCTGAAGTAGAGCGCGAGCACGAGCGCGACGAGCAGCGTGGTGATCACGCTCGACAGCACGATGCCGTTGAAGATCGCGGCGTGCTCGGAGACCGCAGTGATGATGCTGCCGGTGAAGCCGATCACGACGCCGGGATGCGCGGCGACGACGGCGTTGCGCGCGGCATCGAGCCGAGCGATCAGCTCGTGGCCGCGGTCGATGTCGGTCGTGCGGAACGCGATGCGGACCTCGATCATCGCGGTCTTGCCGTCGGCGCTGACGTGGCTCGACTTGTCGAGCTTGGCTTCGGCGTCCTTGCGCTGCTTGCGCAGGTCGTCGAGGTCTTTCTGTGCCGCCTTGTCGTCGGCGTTGTCGCTGTCGAGATCGACGTAGAGCGGATTCGCCGCGAGCTTGGCGGCGGCGATGCGCTTGGTCAGCGCGTCGCGCGCGCGCTGCAGATCGGCGAGCGGGATGAACAGATACTTGTTGTCGCGCAAGAAGTCGCGCGTCTCGACGTCGTCGTCTTCGACGTCGCCGACCAGCGCCTTGGGAAACTTCCGGAACGCGGTTGCGAGCTCGCGCACCGACGCTGCACGATCGTCGGACGTCGGCGCCTGCACGACGACGAGCATCGTGTCGGTCGCTTTGATCCGCGACTCGAGCCGGCGCAGGTCGGTGACCGCGGGCGCGTCCTGCGGCAGCAGATACGAAAAATCCGCGAACAGCGGCAGGTGAAACGCGATGAGATAGCCGGCGAGCGCGAGCACCGCGAGGTGCGCGCCGATGACCGCGGCGACGTGGCGCTTGATCCAGGCGACGTACCGGCCGGCCTGTTCCTCGGGCGTCGACTTCACGGCGCGGCGACCTTATCGGGTTCGAGCGCGAACGTCGCGTCTTTTCCCAGCACGAGTCGCCACTCGAGCACGAGCCCGACCACGAGCAACGGGAAGATCTGCAGCCCGTGATAGAGCAGGGCGAGTGCGGTCGCGGGCTCGTCGGGAATGCCGAGCAAACGCGTCGCGAGCAGCACGCCGACCTCGAGTGCACCGACGCCGGCGGGTGTCGACGGCGCGGTGATCGCGAGGTTCAACGTGAACAGGATCAACAGGCCTTGCGGCACGGTCAGCGACAAGCCGACCGCGTTGCCGACGAGCCAGATCATGATCCAATCGATCAGCCAAACGCCGAACAGCGCGACCATCACGCCGGCGAGGCGTCGCCCGCTGCGCAGCACGTGCATGCCGGCGACGAAGCGCGCGAGCCACGAGCTGTCCTCGCCGATCTGGATGCGGCGCACGAGGATCGACAGCACGACGAACGCGGCGATCGCGATCGCGGCGCAGATGCCGATCGACGTCGCGACCCAGGCCGGCAGTCCCGGCAACAGCCACGGCAACGGCGCGACCAGGATCAGCATCGTCACGCCGTCGAGCAGCTTCTCGGCGATCGCGACGGATGCGACGTCGGCGGTCGGCACGTTGTCGCGGCGCTTGAGTAAATACACGCGCAGCAGCTCGCCGGCACGCGCCGGTGCCACCACGGATGCCGCGAACGCGACGATCGTGTAGCGCACGAGCCGG
>DASXEF010000155.1:0-13923 GCA_036490255.1 Kofleriaceae bacterium | reverse complement strand
GCCGCTTCGCGTCGAGCTCGACATTCGCGACACGAACGGCGGCGAGCGGCGCTGGCAATGGATCAAGAAAGGCGCGCCGATCCTCCTCGAGGTTGGCCCGCGCGACATCGACAAAGATTCGGTGTTCATGGGCCGCCGCGACAAGGCTCCCAAGGACAAGACCAGCGTGCCGCGCAGCGAGCTCGTCGCGAAGATCGCGACGTTCCTGCAGGAGATTCAAGACGCGTTGTTCGCGCGTGCCAAGGCGTACAGCACCGAGCACACGAAGACGATCGACACGAAGGACGACTTCTACGCGTTCTTTGCCGAGCCGAAGAAAGCGAAAGACAACGATCCGACGCCGGCACACGGCGGGTTCGCGCTGATGCACTACAACGGCGATCCGGCGGTCGAAGAGAAGATCAAAGACGATCTCAAAGTTACCGTGCGCTGCATTCCGTTCGACGGCGAGCCGGGCACGTGCCCGATCACCGGCGAGAAGAGTGCGAAGCGCGTCGTGTGGGCGAAGTCGTACTGATGCGGTTCGCGCTGATCGCGATGGTCGCGGCCTGCGCACAGCCGGCGGCGAAACCGGTTGTCGTGCCGTCACCGAAGCCGATCGTCGTCGCGGCGCCGCCGCACAAGTTCGTCGCGCCGCCGGTGCACGCCGATTCGCCGTTGTTCGCGGATCTGCCGAGCGGCGGCTTCGCGGTGCTCGCCGGCAACATCTACGAGTTTCAACATTGGGTCGAATCGGCGGTCGGCGAAGCGTTCATGGACGTCACCGATGCGGCGGGCATCTCGTCGTTTCGCAGCTGATGACGTGCTTCGGCGCCGAGCACGAAGTTCGCACCGCGAGCTCGATCACGCTGGGCTCCGGCAATCACTTCGAGATGCGCAGCGTGATGCTCGGAATCTCGATGGCCGACGTCGTGCGCTGCAACAAGGATGCGGGCTTCGGAGTCGCGGTCGATCGCGACGGCAAGTTCGTCCGCGTCGAGCTCCCGATCCAAGGCAAGACGTTCTCGTTCGCGCAGCTCGAGCTTGCCGATCACTCGCTCTACAGCTGGCAGCTGTTCGGCACGGTGCCGGCACCGGCGCCGACGCGCGCCGTGCTCGAAGCCGATCAGGCGGCCGCGGCGACGAAGAGCATGGCCGACGCCCATGACCTGCTCGCAATCGCGCGCGCGGTCGATCAGCAACCGATGTGGTTCGCGATGGACGGCAAGCTCTCGCCGTGGCCGGCGCAGGTCGCCGAGGCGCACGGCACGATCGAGCTTCGCGGCGGCCTTCACCTCGCGATCGACGCCGAGGTGATCGATCACGCGCTGCGCGATCGCATGGTCGCGAGCGTCACCGCGCTCAAGCAGCAGAAGTTGCCGGCCGAGGCGCAGGCGCTCATCGGGGGCATCAACCTCACCGACGACGGCAACGTGGTCCACGCCACGATCGATTGGACCGAGGCAGAGGTCAAATCGATCTCGGACCTGCTCGCGAAAGCGATCGGGTCGCGCCGCAAGCCGACGACGCCCTGAGCCGACGGCATCGCGGATGCGTCGGCGCACACGACGCTGATCGCATCGACGAGGCTCGCTTGCATCATGCACGCGAGCGCTAGACGATCTTCGCGCGCGGCACCACGTGCTCGCGCACGGTCGCGGCGGCACGCACCGAAACGATCACCGATGCGTGCGAGCCATCGGCGCACGCGGTGAGCGTCGTGCCGCGCAGCTCGGCGCCGGATCGCGGTTGACGCAACAGGTGCTGCACGCGCCACGCGTTCATGTAGCTCTGCAACGCGAACGCGAATGCGATGCTGAACAGCACGACGAGGTGTACGCCGATTCGCCAGCCGCCGGCGATCACGCAGCCGACGATGATCGCGGCCGCGATCGCGCGCAGCTGGGTCGAGCGCACGAGTGCTTCGCCGGCGTCGACGGTGAGCGTGTGCGCCGGCGCGACTGCATCGGCACGCACGATGATCACGCGTCGCACCAACAAGCCGATCGACACCGAGATGCCGACGAGCAACGCGAGGACCTGCAGCTCCAGGATCAACTCGACCACGCTTCGAGTATAGCTCCTCGGCGCGAGCTGGTATGGTCGCGCCGTCATGGCCGAGCCACGCAAGCCCGCGTACCAGCGCATCCTGCTCAAGATTTCCGGTGAGGCGCTCATGGGCAATCAGGGCTTCGGCATCAATCCCGAAGTCTTGACGACGGTCGCGACCGAGATCGCCGATGCGGCGAACCTCGGCGTGCAGGTCGCGGTCGTGGTCGGCGGCGGCAACATCTTCCGCGGCGAATCGGCCCGCGGCATGGATCGCGCGACCGGCGACTACGTCGGCATGCTCGCGACCGTGATGAACGCGGTCACGTTGCAAGAAGCCGTCGAGCGCCGTGGCGTGGTGACGCGCGTGCAATCGGCGATTCCGATGTCGCAGCTCGCCGAGCCGTACATTCGGCGGCGCGCGATCCGCCACCTCGAGAAGGGTCGCGTCGTGATCTTCGGCGCAGGCACCGGCAATCCGTTCTTCACGACCGACACCGCGGCCGCATTGCGCGCGATGGAAATCGGCGCCGACGTGCTGCTCAAGGCGACGAAGGTCGACGGCATCTACGACAAAGATCCGAAGAAGCACCCCGACGCGAAGCGTTACTCGACGGTGACGTTCACCGATGCGCTCCGCCAAGATCTCGAGGTGATGGACGCGACGGCGTTCGCGTTGTGCCGCGACAACGAGATGCGCATCATCGTTTTCAACATGACGAACCGTGGCAACATCGAGCGTGTCGTGTGCGGCGACGCCGTCGGAACGACGGTCGTCCGCGATTCTGATCAGACGCGCTTCGCCTGAGACAAGCTCGGCGAACGCCGAAGGCAGTGCGCAGCTAAACGAGGAAAATCATGATCGACGACATCACCAAAGACACCGATGACAGCATGAAAAAGGCGGTCGACTCGTTCAAGCGCGACCTCCAGAAAGTCCGCACCGGCCGCGCGAACACGGCGATGCTCGACAGCGTCAAGGTCGACTACTACGGCACGCCGACGCCGGTGAACCAGGTCGCGAACATCACGGTGGTCGACGCGCGGCTCATCACGGTCAAGCCGTGGGAGAAGACGATGATCGCGGTGATCGACAAGGCGATCCGCGCGAGCGACCTCGGGATCAACCCGGTCGCCGATAGCGAGCTCGTGCGGCTGCCGATTCCGCCGCTGACTCAGGAGCGCCGCCGCGACCTCGCGAAGACGGTCGGCAAGCAGACCGAAGAAGCGCGCGTGGCCGTGCGCTCGGCGCGCCGCGATGCGATGGACATGATCAAGGACGCCGAGAAGGACAAGCAGATTTCCGAGGACGAGCGCAAGAAAGGTGAGAAGTCGATCCAAGACCTCACCGACAAGTACATCGCGCAGGTCGAGGACATCGCGAAGGCTAAAGAGAAAGAGATCATGGAGCTCTAGCCGCCGAAACGGGCGGGTTTGCGGGGTTCGGGGTATGATCGCGGGCGATGTCCGGCATCCCGGCAGGTGCCGGGTCGCTCATCGGTAAGCGGCTCGGCAACTACGACGTCCTGGCGCTGCTCGCGCTAGGCGGCACCGCCGAGATCTATCTCGCGCGGATGGACGGTACGGCCGGGTTCGAGAAGTACGTCGTCGTCAAGTGTCTGCACGACCACCTGGCCGACGATCCCGACTTCGTGAAGATGTTCCTCGACGAGGCCCGGCTCGCCGCGGTGCTCGATCACTCGAACATCGTCCAGACGATGGAGCTCGGCGAGCAAGACGGTCGCTACTACATGGTCATGGAGTTCCTCGCGGGCCTTTCGCTCGCGATGATCGTGCGGCGCGCCGCGGATCGCATTCCCGACGGCAAGATCGCCGTCCCGCTGATCTTGAACATCACGGCGCAAGCGGCCGGCGGCCTGCACTACGCGCACGAGCGGATGGCGAACGGCAAGCCGCTCAACATGGTCCACCGCGACATCTCGCCACAAAACCTCGTGATCGGCTGGGAGGGCGTCGTCAAGATCGTCGACTTCGGCATCGCGCGCGCCGAGGTTCGCGACACCAAGACGAAGGCCGGCACGATCAAAGGCAAGTTCGCGTACATGTCGCCCGAGCAGTGCGTCGCGACGAACGTCGATCGCCGCACCGACGTGTTCGCGCTCGGCGTGATCGCGCACGAGCTGCTCACCGGCCGGCGCTTGTTCAAGCGCAACTCGCCGTACGAGACGTATCAAGCGGTGCTCGACTGCCAGGTCGCGCCGCCGTCGTCGCTGAACATCGAGATCGATCCGGCGCTCGATCCGATCATCATGAAGGCGGTCGCGAAAGACAAAGACGAGCGCTATCCGAACGCCGAAGCGTTCAACGACGCGTTGCTCGCGTATCTCCACCAACACGGCAAGAGCGCCGCCGCCGGCGAGATCGCGCAGTTTCTCGACCAGCACTTTCAAACCGAGATCGAAGAGCACGGCGAACGGATGCGCGAGCTGATCGCGGGCCGCGCCGAGATCTCGTTCGACTCGTGGAGCGACGAGGAAGACAAGAAAGCGCGGCAATCCGCCGAGAGCATCGACTCGAACGATTTTTCGCTCGACAAGGGCTCGAGCGACGTCGCGCTCGATCAGATCGTGTCGCGACTCTCGACCGAGAGCGACGGTCCGGGCCCCGAGAAGACGCGCATCGAAGCGAACCCGCTCGAGCTGCTCAAAGAGCTCGACGCGAAGTCGAACGAAGGCCGCCGCGATTCGATCCCGTCGTTGCCGGCGCCGCCGATCGTCCCGCCGACGCCGTTGCCGCCGTCGAAGCAACCGAACGTGCCGTCCGGTCGCTTCCCCGATGCCGAGCAGCTGCCGACGATGATCTCGCCGACGCCACCACCTGCGGCGCCGCCGGCACGATCGCGCAGCGAGACCAAGCCCGATCCGGCGATGGCGCCGACCGCCGCAGCGCCGCCGATCGACATGGCGAAGTTCGTGCCGCCGGTGGGGCCGCACAGCGCGACGCACGCCGCGATCAGCCCGCTCGATCTCGAAGAGACCGTGCGCGGCGGACACGCCGGCGCCGTCGTGCAACCGCCGATCGCGGCCTCGCCGTATCCCGTCGTGAAAGGCCGGCCGTTCTCGACCGACATCGCGCCGAGCGCGCCGGCGCATCGGCCGAGCCTGCAACGCATTCCGAATACGGGGCCGACCGCGCCGATCCCGACGCCGTCGGGCGTGCACCTGATGTCGCCGGTGGGCGATGGCTATCCGGTCGGTGTCGATTGGGACGCCGCCGCTGCGAAACGCGCGCGTGCACTCGCGCCGTGGCAGCTGGCGGTGCTGTTCGTCGGTGCGCTCGGTCTGGCCTTGCTGTTGACCATGATCATCGCGAAAATCGCGCGATGAAGACCTGGATCATCGTCGCACTCGTTTTGGTGAGCGTGCGTGGCATCGCCGGTAGTGAGTGGGGCGACAACTGGATCGCGAATCTGTCGTCGGCCGACTGCAAAGGCATCGCGTCGCATGACAAGTCGTGGTGCGATTCGCGCGATTGCAAAGGCATCGCTTCCGGCGACAAGTCGTGGTGCGATACCGCCGACTGCAAAGGCGTCGCATCGCACGACAAGAGCTGGTGTAGCGGCTCGTTGTGCAAAGGCTGGGCGAGCAATGAAAAGTCGTGGTGTGACTCGCGCGATTGCAAAGGCGTCGCGTCGCACGACAAGAGTTGGTGCGATAGCGGTCAGTGCAAAGCGATCGCGTCGGGCGAAAAGAGCTGGTGCCCGTGAGCTACGCCGGGCGCTTGCACGCCGACACCGTGCGCTCCGCGACGCGGAACCCGGCGCGCGCGTAGACGCGCTCGGCGCCGTCGCCTTCGAGCGCGACGATGACGAGCCGCAACGGCACGGCAGCGGCGGCCGTCGCGAGCAGCGCCGACGCGACGCCGCGCTTGCGATACGGCGCGAGTGTCTGGACATCTTGAAACCGCGCGAGTGCACCGAGCCGAACGAGCCCGAGGCTCGCGATCGGTTGCTCGCCGTCGAACGCGCCGAGAAATACGGCGAGCCCGCGCGCGACGAGCTCGCGATCCCACGCGGCGCGGCGGTGCAAGAATGCGCGGTACGACTCGTCGTGACGATCGCCGATCGCGTACGCGATCTCGGCAGTCGCGAGCACTTCGTCGGGCGCGAGCGCGCGGATCGGCCACGGCGATGTCGCTGCGGTCACCGCGTCGGCGGTCATCACGACGCTGCGCTCGATCGTGAAGCCCGCCGCGGCGAGCTCGTCGGTCGCGCCGGCATCGCCGGTGACGCCGTCCCACCAGAACGTCACGTGCTCGATGCCGGGTTTCTTGCCGAGCTCGTCGGCAAATCGCCGTGTCCAGTACGCGACCTCGCCGACTTGCGGCGCCGCGGGCAGCACGAGCAAGTTGCCGTAGTAGTAGCCGGGATCGTCGGGCGTCTCGACGACGATGTAGTCGCCGCGATCGGTCACCGTGCCACGCGTCGCTGCGAGCGCGAGCTCGGTTTGCAGCGCCAGACTTCGGATTCTCAATTTCGAACGAGGCCGAGCAGCTTCGACATCGTCTTCTCGTCGGCGGGCGGGAAGTCGTAATCGAGAAACTCGCGCGAGGTCACCCAGCGCAAGTCGGCGACGGTCGCCGGATACGGCCGCGCTTCCGCGGGGAGCTTGCACGAGTACATCGTGAGCTGGACTTGATACGTCGTGTATTCGTGAAGATGCTCGCCGAGCTTCGCGCCGACGATCACCTCGACGCCGATGCGGCCACGCACTTCGCGGAGCAACGCGGCGGCTTCTTGCTCGTCCGGCTCGACGCGACCGCCGGGGAACTCCCACAACAGCGGCAGTTGAGCATTCGAATTGCGCTGGGTGATGAGGTAGCGTCCGCCGTGCTCGATCACGGCGGCCACGACACGAATCACCTCTTTGCCCATCGCCGGCATTATCGACTTATCCCGCTCGATTGCAACGGTTGCGCGTGTATGCTCCCCGCCCCATGGCGATCCGCTTCGTCGAGATCAAGCCCGCCGATTCCACCGACGCACTCAACACCGAATGGGTCGTGCTCGAGAACGACGGCAAGTCGCCGTTCAACACGCGCGGCTGCGGGATGACCGTCGGTCGCCGCGGTTCGAACAAGAAGTCGTTGCTCGGCGTGATCGATCCGGGCTTCGTGCTGCAACCCGGCGCGAAGATCCGCATGTGCACCGGCAATCCCGCGACGCAAGCGCACGGCGCGCCGCCGCCGGAAGACGACGTGAAGAACTACTTCTTGTTTCTCGGCAAACCGTACGTCGGCGAAGCCGGCACGGTGCTCACGCTCGTGTTGCGCGGACTGCCGGTGTCGAAGGCGGAGTTCGATCCGGCATCGCCCGGCGGCGTGAAGGCGTAGCGTTGGCTACGGTCCGACGTAGCGCGCACGCGGCCGCAGCAAGTAGCCGGCGGCGCGCTGCTCGATCACGTGCGCGATCCAGCCGGCAACGCGTGCGACCGCGAACAGGCCCGACGCCGACGGCGGCGGCGCGCCGAGCGACGCGACCAGCGCTGCGACACCGATATCGACGGTCGGCTGCGCATCGCGCGCGGCATCGACGATCGCGAGCATCGTGCGCGCGCGCTTGTTCGTCGCGCCGCGCACCGCGGCGATGAGCGGCACCGCGCGCGGATCGCCGTGCGGATACAGCGGATGGCCGAAGCCGGGCGGCACTTCGCCGCGCTTGCGCAATGCCTGCACCGCCGATCGCGCCGCTGCGGGATCGCCGATCTCGTCGGCGAACTTCGCGAACCGCTCGCTCGCGGTGCCGTGTCGCGGGCCCGACAGCGACGCGAGCGCCGCCGCGACGCACGCATACGCATCGGCATCGGTCGATGCGACGACGCGCGCGGTGAAGCTCGAGTTGTTGAGCTCGTGATCGGCGAGCAGCACGAGCGCGCGATCGATGCTCGGCGCCGCGCCGTCTTCGGCGCCCAACGCACGCGCCGCGATCGCCGCGACCGAGCCGGCGCCGAGCGCACGCGTCATCGCCGCCGGTGCGAACCCTTGTGCGAGCGACGCGGCGAGCAGCGGCACGAGCTGGCGCGCGCGGCCGACGATCGCATCGGGCCGGCCGTCGTCGCGCGAGCGATCTTCGAGCCCGGCGATCGGCACGAGCAGCGCCATCACGGCGAGCGGCGCAGCACCGTCGGGAATGAGCCGGCTGAGCTGCGCGAATCCGACGGCGGGTCGCGGCCACGCGAGCGGCGCGTCGGGGAGATAGCCCGACCACAACAGCTCGGCGACGTTCTCGAACGCGATGCCGGCCTCGGCGAGCTCGGTCGCGAGCCGGCCGCGATACGCCGGACCGCGCGGCGTGATCTCGGTGATCGCCGAATCGAGCACCGGTTCGCCCCAGCGCAGCGCACCGGCGGCGACCGCGCCGTGGCCGGCACGCGCGTCGCGGCGAACCTTGAGCCGATCGAGATCGTCGAGCGCGTAAAGCCGCTTGCGACCGCGCTCGGCGGGCACGCTGTGGACGCGGCCGCGACTGACGTACGCGTAGAGCGTGCGCCGGTCGACGCCGAGGTGCTTCGCGGCTTCGCGCGCGTCCAGCCAGCGAGGTTGATTGTCGAATCTACGTTGATCAACCATCGAATCAACCTTACACCGTTTCCATGACGACGAAGGCAACCAGCTCGGGACTCGACGGCATCACCGTCGCCGAAACCAACATCTCCGATGTCGATGGCGAACGCGGCCGGCTGGTGATCGCCGGCAGCGATGTCGAGCCGCTCGCCGCGAGTGCGAGCTATGAAACTGCGGTCACGCGCGTGCTCGGTGCAGCCGGCGGAGCGCCGTTGCAACCCGGCGAGCTCGGCGCCGCGCGCGCACACGCGTGGGAGCTGTTGCCGCGACTCGGCGATGCACTCGATCGACCGAAAGGGAGCGACGGGATGGACGCGTTGCGCGCGGCGATGGCGCATCTCGAGTCGACCGGCGACGATCGCCGCGACGCCGCGACCGCGATCGGCGCCGCGCCGGTGTTCGTCGCCGCGTGGAGCCGCCTCCGCCGAGGTCTCGCCGCGATCGCGCCGGACGCCTCGCTCGGCCACGCCGCCGATTATCTCCGCATGACCGTCGGTGGCTCGCCGAGCGCCGACGCGGCGCGCGCGCTCGAGCAATACCTCGTCACCGTGATCGATCACGGCATGAACGCATCGACGTTCACCGCACGCGTGATCGCCTCGACCGCATCCGACCTGATCTCGTCGGTTGTCGGCGCCGTCGGCGCGCTCAAAGGTCCGCTGCACGGCGGCGCGCCGGGTCCGGTGCTCGACATGCTCGACGCGATCGGCGAGCCCGCGAACGCCGAGGCGTGGTTGCTCGGCGAGCTCGCCGCCGGTCGCCGCATCATGGGCATGGGCCATCGCATCTATCGCGTGCGCGATCCGCGTGCGGCCGTGCTCGAGATCGCGGTCAAGCCGCTCGCATCGCCACGGCTCGAGCTCGCGCGCGCGGTCGAGACCGCCGCCGCGAAGATCTTGCGCGACAAGAAGCCGGATCGTCCGCTCGCCGCGAACGTCGAGTTCTACACGGCGGTGTTGCTCGACGCCGTCGGTCTGCCGCGCGAGCAGTTCTCGCCGACGTTCGGGGTCGGTCGCGTCGGCGGTTGGTGCGCGCACGTGCTCGAGCAGCACGCGGTCGGCAAGCTGATCCGGCCGGCGTCGACGTACGTCGGCCCGATGCCGAGCTGATGCTCCGCATGCGTATGCACGTACGTCCGCCCGCGTATGTACGTACGTCCGCATGCATATGTACGTACGTCCGCATGCGTATGTACGTACGTCCGCATGCGTATGTACGTACGTCCGCATGCGTATGTACGTACGTCCGCATTGGAATGCGAGCGTTCGGCGATTGGCCGCACCACGCGTGCATCGAGCGCCGCGCCGGCCAGCACCGCGCCGGCCAGCGCCGGCCAGCGCCGCGAGGGCCGGCGACTCGCTACGCCAAGCGCGCGTCGTGTGCCGCGAGCGTTTCGGCGTCGGGCAGCTGCGCGGCGGGAGCGGTGCCGTTCACGAACACGCGCGTCGCCTGATCGAGCTGCGCGTTCGGCGCTTGCAGCGATACGAGCCGCACGAGCGCACGCGCCTTTTCGGCGTCGCCCTCGGCGACGAGCTGGCCGACGAGCGACGTCCACGGCAGGATCCGCACCGTCGAGTCGGCGGTCGACACGATGTCGACGAACGTCTGGCCGCCGAACGGCGGAATCGGCGGCAGTCGCCGCGCGACCACGCCGACGACCTCGCGCCACGGCACGACGCGCACGCGGCCATCCTCGAGGTGTGCCTCGACTCCGACGTGCGAGATCACGGCGGTCTTGGTCGCGTAGCTCAGCTCCACGGCTCAAGTATCGCTTAGTGGCCGCTTCGGCGGTGGCTCGACGGCCACCATCCGGTGCGGCGTGATCGGCGTGACCGGCAGCCGGTCGGGATCCGAAACGAACCGAGTCGGTCGCGTGCGCGTCACGCTCCGGATGCGCAGCGCGAGCAATGCCGCGATGTTGCCGGCGACCATCGCGAACGGCGCGAGCGTGCGCGTGACGTGGCCGGTGCCATCGGCGAAGTCATTCGGCGTCGGGGCGACCACGAACGCCGCGGCGACGACCGCGAGCGTCGAGATCAGCACGACGCCGTAGCCGACCAGCGCGAGCCCGCGCAGCCGTGCGAACACCTGCATCGAGACGATCACGAGCACCGAGCCACCGCTCCAGAACGCGATCACCGCTGCGATCGGATACCCGCCGTGCAGCTCGGCGAGCGACATCGTCTGGCACACGCCGTTCGGTCCGCACACCGAGAGCTGGCGCAGGTCGACTTGAAAGCCGGCGATGAACGACACGACGGGATCGTCGAGGCGCACGCGAAACCACGCGCCGGCGAACATCGCGGTCGCGATCAGCGCGATCGCGCAGACGGCCGCGACATAGCGCATGGTGCGAGCGTACTACATCGCGTGCGATTGGCCGCCGTCGACGACGATGCACGCACCCGCGATCCAGCTCGCGCGCGGCGAGGCGAGAAACGCCACGACCTCGGCGACTTCTTCGGGCGTGCCGAATCGCCCGAACGGCAGCTCCCGTTTGACCATGTCGGCGATCCCGGCCGGATCGGCCTGCAGCCGGCGCTCCCAGCCGCCGCCGGGAAACAGGATCGAGCCGGGTGCGACGCTGTTGACGCGAATCCCGAGCTTCGCGTAGTCGTGCGCGAGCGCTTTTGCGAGCGCGATCACGCCGGCCTTCGCGACGTTGTAGCCGGGTGCGCCGCCGGCCTCGCGACCGTAGATCGACGACACCAACACGATCGATCCGCCGCGCCGCACGTGCGGGATCGCGCGCTGGACGATGCGCAACGCGCTCCACAAGTTCGCGTCGAGTGATTTCTGGAAATCTGCGTCGTCGAGCTGCGCCGCATCGCGCGCGAACGACTTGCCGACGTTCGCGACCACGACGTCGAGCGCACCGAGCGAGCTGCGTGCACCGTCGACGGCGGCGGCGGCACCGTCGGCGGTCGCGACATCGGCGACGATCGTCGCGTGACCGTTGCCGAGCTCGCCGGAGAGCTTCATCAGGTCCTCTGCACCGCGCGCGATCGCGGCGACGCGGCCACCTTCGCGCGCGAGCGCGAGCGCGATCGATCGGCCGATGCCGCGGCTCGCGCCGGCGACGAGGCACGCTTTGCCCTCGAGCTCGAGGTTCACGCGATGTCCCAGGTGTGGCCCCACAGCGCCTGGCCGCCGTCGAGGCGCAGCGTCGCGCCGGTGATGAACTGCGCGGCAGGCCCGGCGAGAAACACGATCGATGCCGCGACTTCTTCGATCGTGCCGACGCGCTTGAGCGGCGTCTCGCGCACGCCGCGCTCGAGCAGCTCCGGCGGATATTGCTTCGTGCCGGACGACGCGATGATGCCGGGCGCGACCGCGTTGACGAGGATGCCGAACTGCGCCCATTCGACGGCGAGCGTCATCGTCATGTTCTCGACGCCGGCGCGCGCCGCGCCGGTGTGCACCATGCCCGGAAAGCCGCGATAGATGTTCGCGATCACGTTGATGATGCGGCCGCCACCGTTCGCGATCATCCAGCGATTCGCGACCTCGCGCGTGACGTGAAACGTGCCGACGAGGTTGTTCTTGATCACCGCCAAGAACCCGTTCGGCGAGATGTGCTGCGCCGGCGACGGGAACTGGCCGCCGGCGTTGTTGACGAGCACGTCGATCTTGCCGAACCGCGCGAGCACCTCGCCGACCATCGCTTCGACCTGCGCGGGCTCGCGGATGTCGCACGCGGCCGCGAGCACGTTCGGCGTGATCGTCGTCAGCTCGGCCAGCGCGGCGTCGAGCTTTTGCTGGGTGCGGCCGCAGATCGCGACGCTCGCGCCGAGTCGCGCCAGCTCGCGTGCGGTCGCCAGGCCGATGCCGGAGCCGCCGCCCGTGACGATACACACGCGACCATCGAAGATCTTCGGGGCGAAGACGCGCTGCGATTCGGGGCTCGGAGGCTCCATCGACCGACGCTACCGCGTGTGCAACGAGATGCACAAATCGATAGGGAGCAGCGCGTTAGCAACCTGAGGGGCACCCTCCCAGGTCGGGAGCTACGATCGAGGGGAAATTGTTCGTGGCTTCGATCGTTTATCGCAGGCATCATGGTTGCACAAAGTAGGTTTCGTGGCCGGGACCGCTGATAATTCGTCGCGAGTGCGGCGCGACGACCCCCGACGCCAAGGACGTTATGTCCTCGGCGAGTTGCTCGGACGCGGCGGCATGGCCGAAGTGTTCGCGGGCAACTCGATCGGCGCGCATGGCTTCCAGAAGCCGGTCGCGATCAAGCGGCTCTTGCCCGAGCTCGCGAACGACGAAGTGTTCGTCGAGCGCCTGATCGGCGAGGCCAAGCTGCTCGTCGGCATGGCCCACGGCAACATCGTGAGCGTGCTCGATCTCGCCCGCGACGGCGACGACGTCATCATCGTGATGGAGTTCGTCGACGGGCCGTCGCTGCGCCAGCTCATGAAGGCGCGCGGCTCGCGCGGCGTCTCGCTCGGCGTCGCGACCTACGTCGTGCAAGCAGCCGCGGCCGGCCTCGAGTTCGCGCACAACCGGCCGGGCGGCGCGGTCATCCACGCCGACATCTCGCCGAGCAACATCTTGCTGACGACGTCGGGCGAAGTTCGCGTCGCCGACTTCGGCATCGCGCGTCGCGAAGGCGGCGGCGGTGGCGTCGTCGAAGGCAAATGGGCGTACATGGCGCCGGAGCAGGCGCGCGGCGAAGCGCTGACGCCGCGCTCCGACGTGTTCGCGCTCGGCGTCGTGCTCTACGAGCTGCTCTGCGGCGAGCATCCGCTCGGTCGCCAGGTCACCGCGGGTGATCGCGAGCTCGCGCCGAAGCGGATCGTGCCGCCGCGCGTGGTCAAGGCGTCGATTCCGGCGGGGCTCGACGCGATTTGCATGAAGGCGCTGTCGTACGAGCCGCACGATCGCTACGCGCGCATGCAGCACGTGATCGACGCGCTGGTCGACGAGCGCTTCGCCAACGGTTATCGCGAAGGCGCGAACGATCTGGCGCAGATGATCCGCGAAGTGATGCCGGGCACCGGCCCGGCGAAAGAGCAAACGCAGCACACGGCGCGCCCGGTCACGATCGTGACGCGCTCGCTGATCAGCGCGCTCAACCTGCGCGCGTCGAGCCCGCAGATCGCCGCCGACCCGCCGGTGCCGAAGCTGCCCGATTCGGGCGCGCAAACTCGCGCGATTCCCGTCGAGTCGTTGCCGCCCGAGCTGCGGCCATCGGCGCCGATCGTCGCTCGCCCGTCGACGACGTCGATTCCGCGCCCGTCGACGTCGGCGATGCATCGGCCCGAAGGCACGCCGACGCCGACGCCGGAGCTGCCGCTCGGCAAGCTC
>DASXEF010000133.1:0-1555 GCA_036490255.1 Kofleriaceae bacterium | reverse complement strand
ACACCGAGCCGTCGTAGCGACCGCCGATCACCGGGCCGTTCGTCGAGCCGGTCTCGAGCGTCGCCGGATCGGGGCCGTCTTCGCAGTGCAGCTGCGCGCTGTCGCCCGAGCCGCCCGGCAACACGAGCGTGCAGACGTGGGTGCCGTCGTACGTGCACGCGACGAGGCTCCACGAATTCTGCGGCACGACGTCGCCGACGGAAATGCCGATGTCGTCGGTGCCCTGGGCCTCGCACAGCAGATCGCCGTCGTCGTCGATCGCGAGCAGGTACTGATTGTATTTCTCGATGATGCCGTACGAGTTTCCGGACTCGGGCGTCGCCGTCGGCTCGACCCACGCCATCAACGTGAACTGCTGTAGATCGAAGTCGCCGCTGTTCTCGGCCTGGATCGTCACCTGCGGTGCTTCCAGCGTCGTCGAGATCGTCTCGGCCTGCGACGCCGCCGGCACGCTGCGCGTCGTCGCGTCGCTGTCTGTCACCATCGCGTCGTGGTGTCCGGGCGCGCCGTCGAGCGCGGTGCCGGTGTTGCCGGTGAGATCGGCGTCGTCGAGCTCGAGGCACAGGACGATGCCGCCCATGTCGGGCGCGTAACACGGCGCGACGCCGTTGCTGCCACTGCCGCTGCTACCGCTGCCGCTGCTCCCACTGCCGGGCGCGTCGATCGTCATGCTCGCATCGCCGCCGGTGTTGCCGCTCGACGCATCGACGCTCATCGCGGGTGACGGATCGAAGCCGCAACCGACGAGCGTGACGAGAACGAGCGCTCGCATCGCGATCACGATCGCACGAATCGTCACTTCACGGCTAGCTGCTTCGCGCCCGCGGGGTTCGAAAGCCCGGCGAAGAAATCGTTGCCCTTATCGTCGACAACGATGAACGCCGGAAAGTCGACGACGTCGATCTTCCAGACCGCTTCCATGCCGAGCTCGGAATATTCGTGTACGTCGACGCGCTTGATGCAGTCCTGCGCGAGGCGTGCAGCCGGCCCTCCAATTGATCCCAAATAAAACCCGCCGTGCCTTCGACAAGCTTCTGTGACGTCCTTACTGCGGTTGCCCTTCGCGAGCATCACCATGCTGCCGCCGTGCTGCTGGAAGAGGTCGACGTAGCTGTCCATCCGACCTGCCGTCGTCGGACCGAACGACCCCGACGCGTAGCCGACCGGCGTCTTCGCGGGACCCGCGTAGTAAACCGCGTGATCTTTCATGTACTGCGGCAAGCCTTCGCCGCGATCGAGGCGCTCTTTGAGCTTCGCGTGCGCGATGTCGCGCGCCACGATCAGCGGCCCGCTCAACGACAGCCGCGTGCGAATCGGATACTTCGACAGCGTCGCGCGAATCTCGCTCATCGGCTGATTCAGATCGATCTTCACGACATCGCCGCCGAGGTCGGTGTGGGTGACATCCGGCAAGTACTTCGATGGCTCGGTCTCGAGCTGCTCGAGGAACACACCGTCGCGCGTGATCTTGCCGAGCGCTTGCCGATCGGCCGAGCAGCTGACCGCGATCGCGACCGGGCAGCTCGCGCCGTGGCGCGGCAGCCGGATCACGCGC
>DASXEF010000070.1:0-3668 GCA_036490255.1 Kofleriaceae bacterium | reverse complement strand
CCGTAACTTTGATCAGCTCCGGCATCGCCTCGGGCTTGTAGATCGAGCGGCCGAGCAGCACGCGCGCGGCTTCGAGCACGCTCTCGCTGACCGACGGATGCGGATGCACGCAGCGCTCGACCGCTTCGAGCGTGTCACCTTGGCCGATCAAGAGCGCGACGCCTTGCACCGCCGTGCCGGCTTGCGGACCGACGACGCGCAAGCCGAGCAAGCGGCCGTCGCGGCGCGCGAGCAGCTTGACGAAGCCGGTCGTCGCGCGCATCGCGATGTTGCGGCGGCACACGGCGTTCGAGACGTACGCGGCGCGGTAGTCGATGCCCTTCGCCTTCGCCATCTGCTCGTTGAGCCCGACGCCGGCGACCTCGGGAGACAGAAAATAGATCGACGCCTGCGCTTCGTGAACGAGCGGCGTCGGATCCAGATCGTACATGTCCTCGACGGCCTGGCGCGCTTCGAGCTCGGCCAGGTTCGCGAGCATGATGTCGGGCGTCGCATCGCCGGCGGCCCAGATGTGCGGCGCGCTCGTGCGCGTGCCGTCGCTGACCGTGACGCCGCCGCTGGGGCCGAGCGTCACGCCGGCGTGCTCGAGCCCGAGCCCGTCGGTCGACGGACCGCGACCGGTCGCGACCAGCACGCGGTCGTAGCGCTTCGTCGTCGGCGCGGTGTGCTCGTCGTCGGTCCACTCGATCTCGACCTCGTCGCCGATCCGCGTGATCCGTACGATCTTCGCGCAGCGCTGCACGGTCACGCCGAGCTGGCCGAAGCGCTCGGCGACGACGAGCGAGATGTCTTCGTCCTCGAACGGCAAGATGCGCGACTGGCGATCGAACAGGTCGACTTCGGTGTGGCCGAGCTGCGCGAAGATCGTCGCGTACTCGCAACCGACGACACCGGCGCCGACGATCGCGAGCCGCTTCGGGATGTCGCCGATGTGCTCGACGTGATCGCTCGTGATGATGCGTACGCCGTCGGAGCTGACGTTCGGCGGCATCCGCGGCTTCGAGCCGACGGCGAGCAAGAACCGCTCGGCTTCGATCCGCCGCGTGCCGATCATCACCGCGTGCGGCTCGACGAAGACCGCGCGGCCGATCACGCGCTCGACGCTGCCGTGGCCGGGGCGCGGCTCGGCGAGCGACGCGAGCTGGCGCTCGACGAGGACCTGCGCCTCGCGGCACGCCGCCGCGACCTCGGTGCGCAGCGCCGGCCAGCTGACGTCGAGCTTCGCGCCGTCGTAGCCGCGATCGCCGCGATGCGCGCGCGCGTAGTCGCCCGAGAGCTGCCACAGCGTCTTGCTCGACAGCGCGCCGTCGAAGATGCCGGCCCCGCCGAGCGGTCCCGCGTCGACGAGCACGACGCGCTTGCCCAGGTCCGACGCGCGGATCGCGCCCGCGATCCCAGCCGGCCCCGCACCGATCACGCACAAGTCATAACGGCTCACGTCCGCGAGCGTACGTTACTTCGCGCGCAAAATCGCTTCGGCGACGCGGCGCGCTTCGTCGAGCGAGAGCTCGATCGACACGCCGTCGCCGCGCAGCGTGACGCGATCGGCGGCCATCTCGACCTTCCAGCGCGACGGCGCTTGCTCGCCCGTCGTGGCGCCCGGATCGGTGCCGCCGCGGACGATCCGCATCGACCCGGTCGTGACGTGCTCGATCAGCGGCGAGCTCGCGCGGCCGTTCGTGATCGCGCGTTTCACCGAGTAGCGCGATGCCGACACCGGCTTGGGAAGGTCGACAGTCGGCCGATCATCGCTCATCGATCTCACGGTAACCGAGCGCGAAAACGCCATCGGGTACGAGCGAGTTAGCGTAAAGTAGCGGCGATGCGCTGGTTGGTCGCGTTTGGCTGCATGCTCGTGGCATGTGGTGACAGCACGTCTTCACCGACGTCGGCGAAGCCCGGTGTGGTCTTCACCTACCCGGTGGATGGCCAAGTCGACGTGCCGCAAGGCGCGAACGTCCTCGTCACGTTGTCCGCGCCGGTCACCCAGAGCGCGCTCGCATGCACGATGTCGGGTTCGTCACCGAGCGGCGGGTTCTGCCTCGTCGGGCCGAACGGCCCCGTGATGGCGATGCCGGCGGTGTCGAGCGACGGCCTCACGGTCTCGTATACCGGGCTGACGATGGATGCCGGCGCGGCCTACGGCGTCTACGTCGGCGCGGATCTCGCGCCGTTCGCGCAGAACCTGCCGTCGGGGCCGCTCGCCCACTTCACGACGCGATCGAATCGGCCGAAATCGGCGGTGCCGACGCTCGTCGCGATCAACGGCGGCGATCCGGCGAACCCGACGTCGTTCCGGCCGATGCTCGAAGCGACGACGATCGAGCTCGTGTTCTCGGAGCCGCTCGATCCGCGCACGTGCGTGCTCGCGCCCGGTGCGTTCGAGCTGCTCGATCCGACCGGCACCGAAGTGCTCGCGACGCTGTTCACCGACGGCATTCACGTCGCGATCGATCCGATGGCCGATCTGACCGCCGGCGTCGCGTACACGCTCAAGGTCGGCTCGAAGGTCGTCGATCAAGGCGGCCAGGCGATGACACCGGCGATGGCGACGCTGACGCCGCTCGATTCGCGGATGGGCGCGGGGCCGATCGCGCAGACGTTGCGCACGCGTGGCTCGGGCGATCCGGGCGAGCCGTCGTCGCGCTTCGGCGTCACGCCGGGCGAGATGAACGTCGATTCGCCGCTGATCGGTTCGAACAGCGCGCAGTTCGAGAGCTCGACGCTCGCCGCCGAGCTCGGCAACCCCGAAGCGCTCACCGACAAGTCGATCGCGTTCACGATCCGCCGCGGTGCGCGGCTGTCGACGACCGGGCTCACCGTGCAGCTCGGCGGCCAGGTGCCGGTCGGCTTGCAGACCGGCGACATCTACATCGAGCTGCTCACCGACGGCGGCGGCCGGCTCTATCGCAACCCGCATCAAGATCCGTCGCAGAGCCCCGATAACGCGGCGGCGCCGATCTACGTCGACTTCTCGCTCGACGTCGGCGTGTTCGCGGTGGATCCGGCCGGCAACGCCACGCTCGCGCAGACGATCTTGGGCGTGCAGGCGGTCGGCGCGGTCGCGGCGACCGACGGCGTGCTCGACATCGAGACCTACGCGTCGATGGATCTCGGCTTGCTCGGGGTGACGGTCGCGCCGATCAACTTGGACCTCGAGCTGATCACCGATCCGAGCTCGTCGCCTGCGGCCGACACGACGCCGCCGACGCTGGTCACGACCTATCCGGCCAAGAACGAAGACGCGGCGCCGATCGACACCGGCATCGAGCTCGTGTTCTCCGAGCCGATCGATCTCGACACGCTGCCGGCCGGCAGCATCAAGCTCGTGGGCGGCACCGCGACGATCCCGACGGTGCTCGAGAGCCACGGCTCGGTCGTGGTGATGCGGCCGCTCGATTATCTCGCGCGCAACACGCAGTACACGATCGAGATCAGCGGCGTCACCGACGTCGCCGGCAACATGCTCGCGCAGACCGCGCCGATCGGCTTCAAGACCGAAGATCTGTCGACGAGCAACGCGAACCCGTTGACCGTCAGTGCCGTGCACCCCGGCGTCGCGTGCGCGCTGGTCGGTGCGACCGCGACGAGCCCGGGCCGCTGCTCGGGTGGCGGCAGTGGTGATGATCTCTATCAGCCGTTCACGCTGCCGGCCGATCAGCCGATCG
>DASXEF010000055.1:0-6803 GCA_036490255.1 Kofleriaceae bacterium | reverse complement strand
TCAGACGACGCTGTCGGCGCTGGTGCTCGCCGCCGATCGCGAGACCGGTCACGACGGCTCGCGCATCGATCTCGCGAAGCTGCTAGCCTCCGCGACGCTCGATGTCGACCCAGCAGTACGTTGACCTGGATCATCCGCGGTTCTCGAAGGCCGAGCTCGACGTGTTCACGCGACGCGTCGTTGCCGATTGCATGACGCACCAGTGCGCGATGCACGCGACGCACACGACGAAGCTCGACGCGTGCTGCCAGTACGGCTGCGACGTCGATCTGTTCGAGCGCGATGCGATCCTCGCGCGCGCTGCTGCGATCAAGCCGGTGCTGCGCGCCGAAGTGCGCGAGCTGGCGTGGTTCGACGAGTCCGAGCCGGAACACGATCCGGACGTGCCGTCGGGAACCGTCGTGCGCACGTCGGTGTTCGAAGATCGCTGCTTGTTTCTCGCCCACGATCGACGCGGCTGCGCGATCCATCGCGCGTCGCTCGAGCAAGGTTGGGATTTTCGCGGCGTGAAGCCGTCGATCTGCCGGTTGTTCCCGCTCAGCTACGGCGAAGGCATGATCGTCGTCAGCGACGACTATCACGACTATTCATGCGCCTACGACGACACCGCGCCGACGTTGTATCGCGTCGCGCGCGATGCGCTGAGCGATCTGTTCGGCGCGCAGCTCGTCGCGGCGATGGATGCCGCCGAAGCCAAGGTCCTCGCGCGCCGCTTGCCGCTCGCGTGATGCGTGGTCGAAGCGCTCGCCGAGAAGCTACAAGACCTGCTGCGCGAGCTGCTGGCGACGAGCATTCCGATCGTCCGCAACCAACACGAGCCCGGCGCGACCGCCGCGCTTCGCGTCAATAGCGGCTCGTACGGCGATCCGTACTCGGGCTCGTGGACGTCGGAGCGCATTTCGCTCGACGGCTGTGCGCCGCTGAAGCTCGTGTTCACGTACAGCCTGCACGAGCTCTCGGGCCAGTGCGATGACTGGACGCTCGAGATCTCGGGCGCGCCCGAGGCGTCGCGGCTGCGGTTCGCCGAGCTGTTTCGTCCGCGTCAACAAACGAATTATTGGAACCAGAACATCTCGCCGAGCTTTCGATTCAACGGCGTCGACGTCGGGTTCTGACTACGGCGCCGGCTCGGCGCGCGCTTCGGCGACTTTCTTCGCGTAGCCCTTGAGCTCCGGCGTCGGATCGGCGGCGCTGCGAATGCGCACGATCGATCCGGGCGCCTCGACGACACCGGCCGCCATCGTCCAACCCGGCGGCACCTGCGGATCGCTCCAGAAGTAGAGCCAGCGCGCGTCGCGCGGCGCGAGGTTCACGCAGCCATGGCTGCGCGCGTGACCGAAACCGTCGTGCCAGTACGCGGTGTGCAGCGCGAGGCCTTTTTCGGGCGAGAAGAACTGCGTCCACGGCACGGTCGCGACGGAATACGGATCCTCGCCGTTGAGGCCCTTCATGTCGGCCTCGGATTCTTTGAGCCACATGCGATAGACGCCGGTGTCGGTCGGCGTGTCCTTGCCGCCCGCCGATACGAGCGTCGCGTAGACCGCGACATCGCCTTCGAACGCGACGAGGATCTCGTCGTCGAGATCGACGTCGATCCAGCGCTCGCCCGGTTGCAGCGTCGGTGGCGGCGCACTCGGCGCGAACACGCGCAGGTCCGCCGGCGACATCCACTCGCCGTCGCCGATGCGATACGCGCTCGGCTTGCCGTCCTTGCCGGTCTGCGTCTCGAGGATCGGCACCAACACGCGCGCGTTCAGCTGGCGCATCGCGCCGGCGCCGGTCGGCTTCGCGGTCGTCCACGCCTGCATCATGCCGCCGCGCGGCCACACGAAGGCGATCGTGCTCGGCAAGCCGGTCTCGTCGCCGAGCCGTGCGCCGACGAAGTGCGACGGCTGGTGCTTCGAGATCGCGCTCGCGAGCACGTACTGCGGATCGCGTTGCGCGACCTTCCAGTACAGCTTGCCGTCGATCGTGACGTCGTCGTAGTCGCGCACGTTGAGCGAGCCGACGATCGGCTCTTGCTCGACGAGCTTCGGCTTCGCTGGATCGAGATCCGCCGGCGATTTGACCGGGCCATCTTTCTTGGGCTTGGCTTTGTCGCCCTTCACCGGTTTTTTCTTATCGAGCGTGTAGAGCACCGCGCCCTGGCCGGTGACCTTGCCGTACGTGCCGGGGACGATCTCGCCGCGATCGAGCTGCGGCACTTCCTGGCCGTACGGCGGCTTGATGCTCGGCTTGACGTAGTCGCCGCAGATCCAGCCGCGCGGCAGGATCTCGATCCACGGCTTGTCACAACCTTTACCGGCCGCGGTGCGGGTCCAGCCGACGCGCGTATCGATCGAGATCGTGCCGATCCGCTTGCCGTCCTCGGCCGGCTCGAGCCGCACACCGACGGTGCGCACGAGCTCGAGCGAGCGCGTGGTCTCCGGAAACTCCGGCACGACCGGCGGCGCGATCACGGCCGACGGCACCGGCGACGGCTTGGACGGCGACGGTTGCGGCGCGGGTTGGTCTGCGCCGTGACAGCCGGCGAGCGCGAGGACAACGAGGGGGCGCCACACGCGCACGCCTTGCTTTAGCACGCCAAGCAAAACTGCGATGCGTCGACGAGCCATGTTACCGTCGCACGCGGATGCGACTCGGCGAGATGCTCGTCCGCGACGGTCGACTAACCGACGCACAGCTCAAACAAGCGCTCGCGGCACAGGCCAAAGACGGCGGCCGTTTAGGCACGGTGCTGTTCGAGATGGGCCTGGTCGATCTCGAAGCGCTCACGGTCTATCTCGGGCTCGAGCTCGGCATTCCGATCGCGACCGGCGCGATGCTCGAGCGCTCGAAGTCGCCGGCGCGCAAGCTGCTGCAGCCGTCGCAGGCATTCAAGTTCAAGTGCGTGCCGATCGTCGTGCAGGATCGCCAGCTGATCGCCGCGGTCGAAGATCCGCACGACTTCGCGACGCTCGAAGCGCTCGCGCGTCATACCGGCTATCGCGTCCTGCCGCGCGTCGCGCCGGAAGTTCGCATTTATTACTACATCGAGCAGTACTACCGAGTCGCACGACCGGCGCGGTTTACCAAGTTCGGTGACTCGCCGCGCGGCGACGCGAGCACGTCGGATCCGGCGTTGCCATCGCCGCCGTTGCCGGGCTTGCCGCCGGTGCCCGCTGCTCCGGTTTCGCCGCCGGGTCCGCGCCCGCGCCTGCGCAGCGCGAAGGTCGCGCAGATGTTCGACGAGTCGGAGTCGCTCGAGCTCGACGCCGAAGATCTGATCGAGACGCTCGATGCCGAAGATGCGATCCCGTTGACCGACGTGATCCAGCCGGGCGCGCCGCGGCCGTCGCGCACGACGACGCCACCGCCGATGGCGCCGATGGTGCTCGATCGACCGATCACGCCGATGCGTCCCGACGAGGCGATCATCGCGCTGAGTCAGGTCACCGATCGCGATCGGATGATCGACGTGCTGCTCGGCTACGCCGCCACGGCGTTTCAAGGCGCGGTGCTGTTCGCGGTCCGCGAGCAAATGGCGTTCGGTTGGAAAGCCGTCGGCGATCTACCCGGCCGCGCGTACGTCGAGCACGTGCTGTTGCCGCTCGAAGCGCCGTCGATCGTGCAGGCCGCCGTCGCGTCGGAGACCGGCGTGTTTCACGGCCCGGTGTCACCGTCGACGGTGAACACGTATCTGTTCAAGGTGCTCGGCGTGCCCGAGCCGGCGACCGCGACCGCGGCCGTGATCACGATCGGCAAGCGCGTCGTCAACGTGCTCTACGGCCACGGGCCCGAGCTGACGCCGCTGCAGCTCGACGAGCTGAACGAGCTCTGTGCGGTTGCCGCCGAGGCGTACGCGCGCCTCATCGCGGTGCGCAAGAAGAAGTAGGCGTCAGGACGGCGTCAGGAAGATGAACTCGCCGCCGGTCGAGCCGGTGACGCCGTGACATGCCGTGCCGCCGTTGCAGTTGCCGTCGTTGGTCGTCTCGCTGGTGTTCTGCGACGACATCGTGCCGAGCGATTGCGACATCTGGGTCTTCGTCGTGCCGTCGCAGATCCACGAGTTGATGAACGTCGTCGTCGCCGGATCCGGAAACCCGTCGATGCCGGCCTCGTGATAGAAGAAGCCGTTCGCGCCGACGGTCATCTGCGTGTACATCGGCGTGCCGCTCGTCGGCTCGGTGCCGAGCAAGATCGTCGCGCCGGCGTACGGCATCGTGCCCGCCACGTCTTTGTATGCGACGCCGCCGTAGTCCCAGACGTCGACGGCCGAGGTCGGCGCATTCGAGCCGTTGTGGCAACCGGCTGCCCCCATGCATCCGAGCGCGACCTGATCCGCGGTGATCGTGGTCAACGGTGTCTCGCCGACGTCGCCGGGCGCGCCGTTGTAGGGATGGTGACCGGTCGGAGGGGTCGCGGTCGGCGCGGGACAATCCGAGCCGGTACCACCGCTGCCGCCGCCGCCGTCGCCGCCGCCTTCTTGGGCTAGGACGGAGCCGACGTCACACGCGACACCGGACGCCCCCAAGGCCATGACGAAGAAAACAGCACTGCGTGACATGCCCAGCTTGATCATCGGGGGTAACAACCCTGCAATGCAAGCGCTATGGCCACATCGCCGAGCGCTCGCAACCGAGCTGCAACCGACTGAAATCCAACGCAGAGCAGCGCGGGTCGTCCAGTGCGAGGCCCGTTGCACCGATTGCGACGGCGAGTGCACACCCCACAGCGAGAACGAGTGTCCCCAGGATGCTCGGGCGCCGGGAGCGCGACCACCAGGCGAAGGCGGCGATCGGAGAAATCGCGAGCGCCGCGATCCAAGCGGCGAGCGGAATCGTAGCGGGTAAGAAGCCATTCCATGCGGCTTCGCGCAGCTGGTTCGGCGCGAGCACGAGCACGATCGGCAACACCGATGCGAGCGCGATCACGCGCGCGCGCGGCGCGAGCGCGAGTGCTGCGGCGGGCACGAGCCAGATCCACGCGAGCTCGGCCGCGTCGACGGCGACGAGTGCGATGCCGATCGCGAGCGACCACGCGATCGCGATCGCGAGATAGCGCCGCGAGCCGGCCCACGGCAGCGCGCGTGCGATCGCGCGCGTGACGAGCCCGAACGTGCCGACGAGCACGAGCGCTTCACAGATCGACGCTCGCAGCGGATCGTGAATCCACGGCATCGGATGGTCGCGCGACGCGACGCGCTCGATCGCATACGTCGCCGCGGCGGCAAGCGCGAACGCGACGATGCCGAGCATCACGCCGGCGCCGCGCTCGGGCGGCAGCGCGCGGCCGTCGCGCGCCAATGTGAACAATGTAAACATCGCTAGCGCGGCGAGCACGAGCTCGAACGCGACGAGTAGCCAACGCGGCACGACGACGTCGTGCGCGAGTGGCAGCCAGAAGCCGTCGCCGGTGTGTGCCGGTGGCCGCTCGTCGAGCAGCGCGCGTAGAAACTGGCCGAGCTCGGTCACGGCGGCGAGATCGACGCGCGACGCGACGTCGTAGCGCGAGTGATACGCGAGGTCGATCCATTCGCCGTCTTGGCCGCGATCGTAGAGATGGATCGCGCGAATCCCGCGGCGCGTGAACGCGCCGTGATCCGCTCGCTCCGCCTGCGGCCACAAGCGGCTGACCACGCGGTGCGGCAGCGGCGCGCGCACGATCACGCCCGCACGATCGGCGGCTCGCGCGAGCCAACGCAGCTCGGCTTCGCCGATCAGCTCGCTCGCGCCGTTGATGGAGAGATCGCCGCTCGCGCCCACGAGATCGAGCGCGATCGCGAATTCGACATCGTCGCCGCGCTGCGCTGCGAGCGCTTCGGCGCCCACCAAGCCGCGTTCTTCGTCGGCGGTGAACGCGATCATTACCGGCTGCGGCGGCGGATGCGCGACGAGCACGCGCGCGAGCTCGAGGCCGACGCCGACCGCGACCGCGTTGTCGACCGCGCCCGGGCTTGTCGGCACGGTGTCGTAGTGAGCCATGATCAACACGGCGCGGCCGGGCGGTCCGAACCGCACGACGAGATCCGGATCGTCGGTGTGCTTGGTCGTCGCGTCGCGCACGTGCATGCCGAGCACGTCGATCGCCGGCAGCGCGACATCGCCGACGTGGACGCGATCGATGCTCGCGCCCATCGCAGTCAGCTCGCGTGCGATGTAGTCGGCGGCATTCGCCGATGCGGGCGTGTCGTGCGGGCGCGGCCCGAGCGCGACGAGCGTGTGGACGTGCGCGACCACGCGATCGACATCGATGCCCGGCGCGGTCGATGCGGCGACCGTGCAGGCGGCGACGAAGATCAACAGCCACTTCACACGAGCTCGCGCAGCGCCTCGAGCAGCAGCGCGTTCTCTGCCGGTGTGCCGACGGTGATGCGCGTGAACGGATCCAAGTTGCGCACGACGATGCCGCGCGCGGCGAGGGCGGTCCAGATTTCGCTCGCACGCGCAAAGCGCACGAGCACGAGGTTCGCCTCGCTGGCGAACACGTCGACGTTCGGCAACGCGGCGAGCGCCGCGGCGAGTCGGCCGCGCTCGGCGACGATCTCGGCGGCGCGCGCATCGCACCACGCGCCCGCGTGCTCGACGAGAAATGTCGCCGCGCGTTGCGCGAGCGAGCCGACGTTGTACGGCGGGCGAACCTTTTCGAGCACGCCGGCGATCGCCGGTGACGAGAGCGTGTAGCCGACGCGCAAACCCGCCATGCCGATCTTCGACAGCGTGCGCATCACGACGAGGTTCGGATGCGCGGCGAGCGCGCCGAGGTTGGTCTTGCCGCTATACGCGACGTACGCCTCGTCGGAGACGATCACGACGTCGCGATGG
>DASXEF010000046.1:0-3876 GCA_036490255.1 Kofleriaceae bacterium | reverse complement strand
CGCCGACGACTTCAAAGCCGGCGTCCACGACGACGTCTGCCGTATCGGCGGCGACCTCGTCGTGACCGAGATCAACGGCAAGGGCGAGTACGTGCGCGGCACCGTGTTGCGCAAACACGCGAGCTGATCACGCCGTCGCTTCGGCGACGTCGGTGAACACCGGCCACGGCTTGCTCGCCATGCCCGCCTGCCAGTTGTTGTGGCGACCGTCCCAGTGGCCGACCGACACGCGATTCGGATCGACGTCGTCGAGACAGTTGACGTTGATCGACGCGTAGTCGCCGCCGAGCACGTCGAGATGGCCGCGCGCGAACACGTGGGTGCCGCACGTCTTGCAGAAATAGCGCTGCGCGCTCCGGCCGCCCCATTCGTACATCGCGAGCGCGTCCTCGCCCGAGACCACGCGCAGCTCACCCGGTTTGCAGTGCTTGCCGACGGTGCCGAGCTTCTGACAGATGGTGCAGTTGCAGCGCGACGCGCCGGTCGAGAGATCCATGTCGGTCTCGAAGCGAACGGCGCCGCAGTGACAGCTTCCTTGATGAGTCGTCATGATCGCTACGTTAGGCGCAGCGATTGACAGCTATATGTCAGTTTATGCGACTTCTTCGAGCACGAGCCGCGCTTGGTCGAGCAGCGCGGTCCACTGCTGCTTGACCGGACCCGCGAGCGCGAACGGCTGCATCACGACGACGTAGCTGCCGTCGCCAGCGGGCTCGCACGACTTGACGTTGACGAGCATCTTGATCGGCTCGGGCGCGCACGCCATCGTGACGTCGGCGAGCCAGTTCGGCGTGAGCGGTTGGCGCGACGACAGCTCGAACGAGCTCGGCGAGATCGTGCGCGCTTGCATGACGTCGAGCGAGCTGCCCTGCGTGACGCCGAACGAGACCGGCCACGCTTCTTCTTCGCGCTTAACGGCTTCGACCTTCGACGGCGTGGCGGCCGCGGTCGGAGTCGAGCTGGTGTACGCGGCCATCTGCGCGACGACGTCGGGCAGGGCGGCGCCGATCGCGTAGCGCTCGTCGGTCGACAGCTCCTTGAGCTCGAGCAACGCGGCGATGCCGGTCGTCGGTGCGCGGTCGAGCTTCTCGATCACGCGATCGACGAGCAGCACGAGCTGGACGAGCGGCGATTTCGGCATCTCGGCGGGCTGGCCGTAGCTCGCGATCACCGCGGCGATCGACGGCGGCAGCTTCCAGCGCATCGCGATCGCGGCACCGAACGGGACGTGCAAGCGCGACACGATCGCGCGCCAGGTGATCTCGGGCAACGTCGGCAGCGGCGTTTGCTTGTTGGATTCTTCGAGCCCGGCGACGACGGCGATCGCGCCGAAGTCGTGGAGTAAGCCGGCGAGATATGCTTCTTCGGCATGGACGCCGCGGCGCACCGCGAGGTCGTGGCACAACCGCGCCGACAAGAGCGCGCAGCGCCACGTGTCGCGGCGAAGCCCTGCGAGCGGACCGGGCGCGGTCGCGACCGAGCCGAGGCTCGCGGCGAGTGCGAGCCGCACGAGCTCTTGCATGCCGAGCCGCTGGATCGCGGCAGATAAGCTCGCCGGTGCGGCGGCATTGCCGTGCGCGGCCGAGCTCGCGTTCGCGAGCAGCGCGGCGACGAGCGGCGGATCGTTTGCGGCCACCGACGCGAGCTCGTCGGTGCGGCGGCCCTTGTTCACCAGCTCTTGCAGCTTGGTGGCAACGGCCGGGTACGACGGGATGTGGAGCTGGTTCGCGCGCAAGCGAGCGACAAGCGCGGCCTCGAGCGAAGCGGGCGTCTGCGTGGACATGCACGTCGTGATTCGACCGGGCAGCGCGACTGTTAAGAACGGTGAACGCGTCAGAACGTCTGGCCGAACGCGAACAAGAAGTGGGGTGCCGTGCCCTCGAACGGCACTGCGTAATCGACCGAGATCGGGCCGACCGGCGAACGCCAGAGCACACCCCCACCGACACTCTGCGCCAAGATCCCGGTGCCGTTCGCTTGGACCAGCGTGCCGACGTCCCAAAATCCGCGCACCGAGACGTCGTGCGCGATCGGCAGCTCGAGCTCGGTGCGCCACGTCGCCATCAGATTTCCGGGATCGACGGCGCCGGGGCCTTGGCCGTAGCCGAACCCGCGCACGTCGTTCGGGCCGCCGAAGAACAGCATCTCGCTGAACGGAACGTTGGTGAGATCGGTGTTGGTATCGATCGCGGCGAAGCGGCCGCCGGTGTGAAACGTGAACGGGCCGAGCGGCTGATGCGTGTTGAACCAGGCGTCGACGCGGATCAGATCGACGTCGCCGGCGTCGATGTTGCCGACGGCCGTGGTCACGCCGGCGCTCGTGCCGCGCGTCGGCGCCTCTTTGTTGTTCAGCGAGTTGTAGTCGATGCCGTCGCGGAACCACGCGATGACGCCGGTGTTCTGCACGGACTCGAGGCGATAGCCGAAGAACGTGTGCACGTGATCGCCGAACGCGGTCGAGATCGAGGCGTCGATGCCGGCGGCTTGGCGCCAGATGCCGGTCGCGCCGAGCAGCGAACGATCGTTGTAGACGTCGACGGTCAGCGTCATCCGGCCGCTCGCGAGGTGCGGATCGACGAATTTCATGTCGTAGCGCTGGAGGCGCTGGCCGATCGTCGCGTCGAGCGAGAGCGCGTTGCCGGTGTGGAACAGATTCGATTGCGAGATCCCGGCGGTCGCGGCGTAGCCGACATCGGTCGCGTAGCTGCCACCGATGTAGAACGTGCCGGTCGGCTTTGGAGGCGCGACCGGTGGCGTTTCGCCGGGAGGCAGATCGGTGATCGTCGTCGATGCTCCGCTGCCATCGGACGCACCCGGAACGACCGCGACCGTGGGCTCACCACGCGCGGTTCCGACCACGCCGACGACCAGCGAAGCAAACCCGCAGGTCCGCATCGCGTTCATTGCGGCGAGTACGACCGCGGTGATCGCTTACGAGTTGCCCAGCACGCGGCGCTCGAGCTCGGCGATCGCCATCGCGCCCGGCTCCGCTCCCGCGCGCGCGACGTCGCTGACGACGCGCTGCAGGCCAACATTTATCGGCGTCGCGACGCCGTGCAGCCGGCCGAGCAGCGCGATCTCGCCGTTGAGGTAGTCGACCTCGAGCGACTTGCCGCGCGACAGGCTCTGCCACGTCGATCCGCCGCCGCGCGTCACGCCGGCGATCGGCTTGGACTGCATGCCGGTGCGCCGTGCCGCGTCTTCCGCTTCGGTCGTGCACGACAAACCGGCGGCCTCGTAGCACGCGCGCGCTTCGGCACGCGCACGCGCGGCGAGCTCGGTTTGGCGCGCGGCCGGTCCGCACAGCGCCTCGGCGCCGTTCGCGAGGTTCGACAGCAGCTTGCCGCGCTTCCACTTCATCACGTACGACCGCACCTCGCAGTCGAAGCCGGCGGCGCCGAGCTCGCCCGCGATCGCGTGGCCGTGATCGCCGGTGCCGTCGGGATAGCGACCGAGATCGATCACGCCAGGCAACGGCGTCGACCACACCTGGATCACGCCCGGCGTCGTGAAGCTCGCCGGGATCAGCAGCGACATCGCGTAGACGTCGCGCGCGAAGCGCAGCGCGATCCGTTCGGCCTCGACGCCGTTCGTCGCGCAGGCGATCGGGATCTCCGGCGGCGCGGCAACGTCGCCCAGCGCCACGGCCACGTCCTGCGTCTTGGTCGCGACGATCAGCACGTCGTCGCTGCGCCACTCGACGCGCGCGCGCGAGTCCTGCACGGCGATGTTAACGGTGTTCACACCGTCGGGGCGTTCGAGCCGGATGCCGTCGCGGCGGATCGCGTCGAGCTGGCTGCCGCGCGCGAGCACCAGCACGTCGCGCTTGGCGAGCGCCAAGAGTCCACCGATCGCGCCGCCGATCGCGCCGGCTCC
>DASXEF010000010.1:0-3183 GCA_036490255.1 Kofleriaceae bacterium | reverse complement strand
CCGCCGAGCAACTCGATTCGGGCACCCCGATCGTCGAGCTGTTGCCGAAGCTGCCGGCGGTGTTTCTCGTCGGCGCTCCGTCGGTGAGCGTGCTCGAGAGCATCTTGGCGCGCGCGTGGATGCTCGCGGTCGGCACCGGTGCGCCGTCGCTCGTGATCGATTGTGGCGGGCTCGCTTCGGGCGCCGAGCGCGGCTTCGAGCGCGCGTATGCGAGCTTTCTCGATCAGGCCGAAGGCAGCGCGCTGCAGATCGTGCTGTCGGGCGCGCGCAGGCCGCTGCGCGAACGCGCCGAGCAGCTCGCGGGCGAGCGCAATCTCGCGTTCACACATTTCGAGCGGGTCGACGCCGCGGTCACACACGCACTCGAACGTGCGGGTCACTTATTGATGCGACGCAGCTAACTCGGGCGCCCACGTGCCGCGTGATAGGCTGATGCAAACGGTGGCGGATTTTCCCGTCGGCTTCGGCCGCTACCAGCTCGTCGAGCGGCTCGCCATGGGCGGGATGGCCGAGCTGTTTGTCGCGACCTCGCCCGGCGAGCACGGCTTTCAGAAGAAGGTCGTGATCAAGCGCCTGTTGCCGCACCTGCTGGGTGACGACACCTACACGGCGATGTTCATCGACGAAGCCAAGCTGACCGCGAAGCTCGTCCATCCGAAGATCGCTCAGACGTTCGAGCTCGGCCGGGTCGACGACGCGCTGTTCATCGCGATGGAGTACGTCGAAGGCATCGACGTGCTCGCGCTGCTTCGCGAATACGCGCAGCGCCGCAAGAAGCTCGCGCCGCAGATCGCGGCGTGGATCGCGCACGAGGTGCTCGACGCGCTCGACTACGCGCACAACCTCGTCGACGACAACGGCAGTCCGTTCGGCATCGTCCATCGCGACATCTCGCCGTCGAACGTGCTGCTCAGCGTGCGCGGCCACGTCAAGCTCGTCGATTTCGGCATCGCGCGCGCGAAAGATCCGGATCGCGCGCACAAGAGCAAGACCGGCACGCTCAAGGGCAAGTACGGCTACATGTCGCCCGAGCAGGTCATCGAGCTGCCGCTCGATCAGCGCAGCGACTTGTTCTCGGTCGGTGTCGTGCTCGCCGAGATGCTCACCGGGCGTCGCTTGTTTGCCGCGGCGAACGAGCTCGACGTGCTGCTGATGGTGCGCGATGCGAAGCTGACGCGCTTCGACAAATACGGCAGCGAGCTCGAGCACGGCTTGCAGGGCATCGTGCGCAAGGCGCTGAAGAAATCCGTCGACGAGCGCTGGCAGAGCGCCGCCGCGTTCCGCGACGCGATCGCCGAGTGGCTGTTCGAGCAACGCCACCGGATGACGAACAAGAACATCGCCCCGCTCGTGGGCGAGCTGCAGCAAGCGGTGCAGGAGCGCCGTGGCCGCTCGGAGAATCAAACGGCGATCGTCGATGACGTCGGGCTGCCACCGTCGCGATTGCCGAGCGACGACGGCGTGCCGCAGATCTCGATCGAGCCGAACGACGAAGTCAGCATGCCGGTGATCTCGGTGACGTACGAGGCCGGGCAACCACGACCGCCGACGACGCCGCCGATGTCGCCGGCCGAGCTCGCGAATGCGCAGCCGCCCGCGAGCAAGCGCGCCGACACCGTGCGCGAGCGGCCGGTCGTGCACATTCCGCCGAAGCTCAAGCCCGAGCCACTCGTGCGCGTGCCCGCGGGCAGCGTGCCGCCGCAAGATTCGTCGCTGGAGTCTGGCGCGGTCGAAGTGCCGATCGCGGACTCGATCAGCGCCGCGGTCGAGGCGATCGTGTTGCCCGACACGCCGGCGATGATCCACGCGATGCCGCTGCGCGAGCGCGAAGAAGACTCGCAGATGCGCGCGTTCGACGACATCACCGAGGAGCCGGTGCAAATGCGCTCGCGCGACCTCGCGATTCCGTCGCCCGAAGAGCTCGCGCGCAAGAAGCCGCCGACGCCGCCGTTGCTCGCCGACATCGCCGAAGATCCGGACGATGCCGGCGACTTCTCGCTGACCTCGCCGCTGCGCGTGCTGTTCCGCTTGATGACGGCGCGCGCGACCGGGTTGCTCGTCGTCGCAGTCGGCGGCATCAAGAAAGAAATCTACGTCCGCGACGGCCAGCCCGAGTACGTGTCGAGCAACGTCGCGAGCGAGTTGTTCGGCAATTACTTGGTGACCAAAGGCGTGCTCAGCGACGGCGAGCTCGCGATGGCGCTCGCGATGATGCCGCACTACGGCGGCAAGCTCGGCGACACGCTCGTCGGCCTGGGCCTGCTCAAGCCGCTCGAAGTGTTTCGCCATCTCACGCGCCAGGTCCGCACCAAGATCATCGACGTGTGCACGTGGAACAAAGGCGGCTTCGCCTGGTATCAGGGCCGCGAAAATCCGCGCGAGGCGTTCCCGCTCGACTTCAACGCGTTCGAGATCCTCGGCGCCGGCGCGATGGCGCTGTCCGACGATGTCACCGACAGCTGGGTCGCAAAAAACGGCGGCCTGAAGCTGCGCGCGGTGCGGTCGCGCCGGGTCGGGCCCGAGCGGTTCGAGGTCAACGGGCTCGTCGAGCTCGCCGAGCAGCTCGACGGCAAGACGTCGGTCGGAGATCTCGTGGAAGCGCAGCCAGAGCGCGATTCGCAGCTGAGAATCGGCCGGATGTTGTGCTTGCTCGAAGCGTGCGACCTCGCCCGCACCATCTAGGGACGTAGTCCATTAGCTCAACTTCGAGCGCGCAACGTCGCGTGATCGTTCACTGCGCGAGGGACGGACTAAAGCGAACACCGTGACGGACAAATTACAGCGACGGTGTTCGCTTTAGTCCGTCCCCACGTGCATGAATAATCTCCAGGCGTTACGCGAACGAAGTTGAGTTAATGGACTACGTCCCCCAGAGCGCGATGGCTCCGGCGAGCGCACGGTCTTCTCGCACGATCTCGACGATGTCCGCGGGCTCGTCGTGCACGAGCGACGCGTCGCGACCGGTGACGTAGATCTTCCGCGGCGCGAACACGGCGGCGAGCTGATCGATCGCGCGCAGCGCTCGCTTGTTCCACTTGCGGCGTCCCAAGCGGTTTGCGGCATCGCCGGCCAAGTATTCGGCGTACGTCATTCCCTTGCGAAACCGGTGCGCGCCGAGCTCGAACGTGGGCAGCGCGATGCCGTCGACGAACAACGCCGACTCGAAGCGCGCGCCGATCGAGA
>DASXEF010000004.1:0-1680 GCA_036490255.1 Kofleriaceae bacterium | reverse complement strand
TGCGGCAAAGCCGACGATCAAACGAAGCTGATGCAGGAACCGGCGCCGCCGAACCAGGTCGAGCCGCCCGCCGATCTCGCGATCGCGGTGTCGATCGACGGCTCGGCGGTCTCGCCGATCGTCGCCGCGACGTTGCGCTCGGTGAAGCCCGACTTCGTCGATGCCGAGCGCCGCGCGTGGCTGATCCCGACGCTGGTCGCAGGCGCCGCACCCGCAGGCTCGATCGTCGAGGCGAGCTCGCCGAACGGGGTCAGCGTCAAGCTCGTGCATCCGACCAGCGACGGCCTCGAGCCGGTCTTGTTCCTCACGCGGCGTGGCGAAGTGATCGTCTCGGCCGTCGATCCGCGCGATCCGTTCCCCGACTACCACGGCCGCGGCGGCAGGTTGCATCGCGCCGGCGATTCGGTGCCGCACGTCGCGCCGGTCGCGCGCATCGCGATCACGCACGACAGCCAGCTCCGCGATCTGTGATGCGGTTTCTCGCGTGCGTGGCGTGCTCGTCGCCCGCGGTGGCTCCCGACGCGCCGAGCGGCTTTTCGTTCACCGGCGACTACACGCTCGAGCCGAACATCACCTCCGCGGCCTTCGGCAGCGCGATCTACACGGGCGGTCAGACGATCCACGTCGCACGCACGTACGCTTCGTATGCGGCTGCGGCCGGCGACCACGAAGTTGCCGCGGTGACCGCCGACGGGACGACGGCAGCGTTGTGGATCGGTCCATTCTGCGATCCGCAGTTCTGCACGGGGACGCTGTACAGCGACGTCGAAACCGACACCGTCGAGTGGGCCGGTTCGGCGGGCGTCTGGGTTCAAGGCGACTACTCGTGCGCGTCGACGTCGGGCGTAAACTGCGCTGGGACGGTGAACTGATGCGATTCTTGATCGCGCTCGCGTGCGTCGCATGCTCGTCGCCCGCGGTAGCGCCGGACGCACCCACCGCCGATGCCGCCACCGCGTTCACGTTCGTCGGCGACTACATGCTCGACTCCACGATCACGTCCGCGACGCTCGGCAGCGCGAGCTACGCGAGCGGCGAGACGATCCACGAACAGCTCGTGTTCGCCTCGTATGTTGCGGCACAAGCTTCACCGCTTGTCGTCGATGTCACGCAGGGAAGTGCGAGTGCGACGTTCGAGATCGTCGCGCACAATTGCCTCGGCGCGTGTGCGAACGCGTCGAGCGAGATGGTCGATGCGACGGTGAGCTGGGGCGGATCCGCCGGCGCGATCATCACGGACGTCGGCGGGTCCTGCGCCGCGCTCGGCAGCGATGGCGGCGGCTGCGGCTGGGCCGACTAAACCGTCGGCGGCCCGTCGGTTTCGGGCTATCGTTCGGCTGCACATGTCGACTTCCAGCAAGCTCGTGATCGGCGACGGCCGCACGCATATCGAATCGCAGCTGATGCGCGAGTCGCTGCAGAACCGCGCGGTGTTGTCGAAGACCGAGAGCGAGCACGACCTCCACATCTTCCCGGATGTCTCGCTGGTGTCGATCGGCGGCCAGAGCATCTTCGATCGCGGCAAGAGCGCGATCTTGCCGCTCGTCGACGAGCTCGCGATCGTCAAGAAGCTGCACAAGATCGTGATCGGAGTCGGCGGTGGTACGCGCGTGCGTCACACGATGTCGATCGCGATGGATCTCGGCCTGCCGACCGGTGGCATCGCGCAGCTCGTCGGCG
>DASXEF010001019.1:0-3228 GCA_036490255.1 Kofleriaceae bacterium | reverse complement strand
GTCGCTCCCGCATCGAGCGACACATCGGGATCACAACTTATCCACATGCGATCCCGGCATCACATCACATCCTTTGGATTCGGGCCTTTAGATATGGATCGGGGTGTGAATAACCGGCCTCCGAAACCGACTTGTCGACAGGCCTGATCACAACGCGTCGCGTCGCGTCACGAAGCTGCGATCGAAACGTGCCCGGACGCACAGCGAGACGTGTCCGCGCGTCGGACGTCGTCGAGACCCACGACACCAACGGTCCGACCAGCGGACACAAACTGTCCGCCTGACGGACGAAGAACGTCCGCGGCTCGGACGACCGATGTCCGCTCACCGGACGCTTCGAGCTCACGGCACGAGGCTGCGATAGAGCTGCAGATACTGCTGCGCCGACGCTGTCCACGACGAGTCGCGCGCCATCGCAGCGCGTTCGATCCGCGCACGTGACGCTGGATCGCGAAGCAACGCGCACGCGCGTGACAACGCCTGCACGAGCGCGCTCGTAGTCGGCGCGTCGAAGCGCACGCCGGTGCCGCGACCGCGCGCGAGCTCGCCATCGCCCGGATCGATCACGGTGTCGCGCAGGCCGCCGACCGCGTGCACGATCGGCATCGTGCCGTAGCGCATCGCGTAGAGCTGGCCGAGCCCGCACGGCTCGAACCGCGACGGCATCAAGAACGCATCGCAGCCGGCGTAGAGCCGCCGCGACAGCGCGATGTCGAAGCCGATACGCACCGCGATCTGATCGCGAAACGCGCCGGCGAGGTAGCGAAAGCGATCTTCGAACGCGGGCTCGCCCGAGCCCAGCACCGCGAGCTTGATGCCGAGGCGATGCAGCTCCGGCACGATGTCGGCGATCAGATCGATGCCCTTCTGACCGGTCATCCGCGCGATCACGCCGACCAGCACGTCGCGATCGGCGAGCGCGAGGCCGAGCTCGGTCGCGACCGCGGCACGACACGTCGCTTTGCCCGCGAGCGACGCCGACGAATAGCGCGCCGGCAACGCCGTATCGGTCGCGGGATCCCACGCGCCGGCGTCGATGCCGTTGACGATGCCGACGAGGCGATGCACGTCGCTGCGCAAGAAGCCGTCGAGCGCTTCGCCGCGCTCCGGCGTCATGATCTCGCGCGCGTACGTCGGGCTCACCGTCGTGACGGCATCCGCCGCAGCGAGCCCGCCCTTGAGCAAGCACAGCTGATCGTAGAACTCGAGGTCGTGGATGTTGAACGACGTCCACGGCAGGCCGAGCTCGTCGACGGCGGACTTCGGATAGATCCCGCGATAGGCGAGGTTGTGGATCGTCGTCACGATCGCCGGCGGTTTGCCTGCGATGCGCGCGTAGATCGCGGCGAGCGCGCCCTGCCAGTCGTGCACGTGCAAGACGTCGGGCTGCATCCATGCGAGCGCGGCTTTGCCGAGCGCGGCGAAGCGAACGTGGTTGTCGGCGAACTCGCCGGCGCCGCCGGCGCCGTACAACGTGCCGCCGCGATCGAACAGCGGCGGACAATCGACGAAGCCGTAGGTCGCGTTGCCGACGCGCGCCGGCCGCACGCGCAGCGCGATGTGATGCGGGCCGACGTCGATCGCGATCGGCTCGCCGTCACCGAGCGCGATCTTCGCGGCCGCGAGCTTGGCGGCGACGCCTCGATAGAGCGGCACGCACACGCTGACGTCGACGCCGTGCGAATCGGCGAGCGCGGCCGGCAACCCGGCGACGACATCGGCGAGCCCGCCGGATTGCGCGAACGGAGCGACCTCGCTCGCGACGTGAAGCACGCGTAACGGCATCAGTGCGGATCGCCGGCGAACTTCTTGAACCGCGGCCCGGCGGATTCGTAGCTGTGCCGGCTCTGCGTCGATTTGACGAACGAGCCCGGCGTGAAGTTGATGTCGGGATCGTGCTCGAGCAACTCGACGACGTCGTTCGCGAGCACGCACGGGCCCTGCGCCGGCACGATCGTGCCCTTCGGCACGACGACGATGCCGCTCTCGGTGACGAACGGAAATCGCGCGGCGTCCTCGGCGGGATCCTCGCCGATCACGCAGCCGGGCTCGATCTTGCAGTTCTTGTCGAGGATCACGCGACGTAGGCGCGCGCCGCGGCCGATGTCGCAACCCGACAGCACGATCGTGCCGTCGAGCAACGTGCCGGCGTGGACGAAGCAATCGTAGCCGACGACCGAGCTCTTCACGCGCGCGCTCGCGATGATCGAGCCTTCGCAGACGAGGCTGTCGTCGATCGCGGCTTCGCCTTGATGCTCGCCCGCACGCACGAAGCGGGCAGGCGGGTAATCGCGTTGCGCGCTGCGAATGCGCCAGCTGCGGTTGTAGAGATCGAGCGCGGGCACGCGCGCGCGCAGCTCCATGTTCGACGTGAAGTACGAGTCGATCGTACCGACGTCGCGCCAGTACGGCTGCGCGTCCTCGGGCTCGCCCGGAATCTTGTTCTTCGCGAAGTCGTACGCGAACACGCGCGCGCCTTCGCTGATCAGGCGCGGGATGATGTCCTTGCCGAAATCGTGGCCGTGACCTTTGCCGTTCGGCTCGAACACGTGCTCGAGCACGTCGCGGCGGAAGAAGTAGTTGCCCATCGAGACCAGCGACCACCCCGGCCGGCCCGGCATCTCCGGCGGCTGCGGCGGCTTCTCGACGAACTTGATGATGCGGCCGCTCGCGTCCATGTCGATGATGCCGAACGCGCTCGCTTCGTTCGTCGGCACCGGGAACGCGGCGACGGTCAGGTCGGCGTTGTTGTCGCGATGCGCGCTCTCCATCTGATCGATCGCGAACTTGTAGATGTGGTCGCCGCCGAAGATCGCGACGTGATCGGCGCGCGCGTCGCGCACGAGGTTCATGTTCTGGAGTACGGCGTCGGCGGTGCCGCGATACCAGAACTCGCCGAGCCGCATCTGCGCCGGCACGACCTCGATGTATTCGGAGAAGCCCGACAGCCGCCAGTTGCGCGATAGGTGCTTGATCAAGCTCGACGACATGTACTGCGTGAGCACGTAGATCTGGCGGTAGCCGGAGTTCACGAAGTTCGACAGCACGAAGTCGATGATCCGGTAGCGCCCGGCGAACGGCACGCCGGGCTTGCTGCGGTGGATCGTCAGCGGACCGAGCCGCGAGCCTTTGCCGCCTGCCATGACCATGACGAGAGTGTTCTGCATGGTCATGCAGTGAATTTTACCGCGCGTTCAGGTCGTCGGTGCAACTGCGCCGGGAACGAAC
>DASXEF010000996.1:0-12055 GCA_036490255.1 Kofleriaceae bacterium | reverse complement strand
GATCGCGATCTCGACCGGCGGCGTCGCGCCTGCCCTCGCCGGCTTGCTGCGCGAAGCGCTCGACGCCGTGTTGCCGCACGATCTCGAGCGCTGGATCGAGCTCGCGACCGCAGCTCGGGTCGAATGGAAACGCGATCGCGTGCCGATGGAGTCGCGCCGGCCGCTGCTGCTGCGCGCGTTGCAAAGGATGTACGTATGAGCATCGTTTCGCTCGTCGGAGCCGGTCCCGGTGATCCCGAGTTGCTCACGCTGCGCGCCGCAGATCGGCTGCGCCGCGCCGATCTCGTGCTCTACGACGCGCTCGCGAAACCCGAGCTGCTCGAGCTCGCGCCGACCGCGAAGCGATTCTTCGTCGGCAAACGCGCCGGTCGGCACTCGATCGCGCAAGACGCGATTCACGCACTGATGATCCGCGCGGCGAAACGCGGCGAGCGGGTCGTGCGGCTCAAGTGCGGCGACCCGTTCGTGCTCGGCCGCGGTGGCGAAGAAGCACTCGCGCTCGCAGCCGCCGGCATCGCGTACGAGATCGTGCCCGGCGTGAGCTCGGCGATCGCCGCGCCCGCGCTCGCCGGCATTCCGGTCACGCATCGAGGCATCGCCGCCGGGTTCGCGACGCTCTCCGGCCACGACGGCGGCGCGCTGCTCGACGCGATCGCTCCCGGCGCGCTCACGCTCGTGATCCTGATGGGTCTCGCCGCGCGCGCGACGATCGCCGCGCGTCTGCTCGCACGTGGCTGGCCGGCGACCACGCCGGTCGCGATCGTACTCGGCGCGTCGCACGAGGGCTCGTCGCGCTGGCTCGGCACGCTCGCCGACCTCGGCGACGCCGTTATCGATTCGGAGCTCGCCGGCGTGATCGTCGTCGGTGAGGTCGTCACGCTCGCGCCGCAGATCGCGGCCGAGCAATCGCTGTCGCTCGCGAGGTCGTCATGACACATGCAATTGCTCACGAAATCGGCCGGCTCGGATTCGCTCGCCACGAAGACGTCGACGCGTTCGTCGACCGGCTCGAGGCATTCGAGCGCGGCGAGCTCGACCCCGACGCGTGGCGCTCGTTCCGCCTGCTCAACGGCGTCTACGGCCAGCGCCAAGACGGCGTGATGATGGTGCGCGCGAAGCTGCCCGGTGGCATCGCGACGCCCGAGCAATTACGCGCCCTCGCCGATGTCGCGGATCAGCTCGCCGGCGGCAAAGGCCACGTCACGACGCGGCAGAACGTGCAGTTTCACTTCGTGAAAACCGCCGACGTCGAAGTCGCGCTCCGCCGGCTCGCCGACGCCGGCATCACGACAAAAGAAGCCTGCGGCAACTCTGTGCGCAACTGGACGTTGTGCCCGTACGCCGGCGTCGCCGCCGACGAGCCGTTCGATCCGACCCCGTATCTCGAGGCCCTCGCGCGCCACCTCTTGAGGGGCCCCTACTCTTCGACACTTCCACGCAAGCTCAAGCCGTCCGTCGGCGGTTGCTGCGGGGGCGACTGCTCGCAGGCGTTCATCAATGACATCGGCTTTCTCGCGCGCCGCCGCAACCTCGGCGAAATCAACGCCCCGCATGATCTCGGCGAAATCAGTGCCCCGCATGACATCGGCGAAATCAGTGCCCCGCGTGACATCGGCGAAATCAACGCCCCGCGCGACCTCGGCGAAACCAACGCCCCGCGCGACCTCGGCGAAATCGGCTTCCAGCTGGTCGCCGGAGGCGGGTTGTCCACGCTGCGGCGCAGCGCGCTCGTCGTCGAAGAGTTCGTGCCGGCCGGCGAGATCCTCGAAGCAGCAGATGCGATCGTCCGCGTGTTCCATCGAATCGGCAATCGCCACAATCGCGCGAAGGCCCGACTCAAGTGGGCGATCGACAAGATCGGCAAGGACGCGTTTCTCGCCGAATACGCCGCCGAACGCGCGCGCATTCGCGCCGAAGGTGGCGTGCCGCTCGAGCTGCCGGCGCAACCTGCGCCACCGCGACTACGCCCCGTGCTCACCCAGGTCACCGAGGCCGCCGACGGCTACGCCGACTGGGCTGCCGACAGCGTGCGCCCACAAAAGCAGCCCGGCTTCTCCACGGTCGTGATCCGGCTCGTGCTCGGCGACATCACCGCTGCCCAGCTGCGCAGCGTCGCCGACCTGGCCAATATCGGCGAAAACGAAGTTCGGCTCGCCAACGAACAGAACCTCGTGCTTCGTTTCGTGCCGACGGCGAAGCTTCACGCGGTGCATCGCGAGCTTGCACGCATCGGCCTGGCGAAGGCGGGCGCGGGCACTCTCGCCGATGTGACCAGCTGTCCGGGCGCATCGAGCTGCAAGCTCGCGGTCACGGCGTCGCGCGGACTCGCCGGTGTGCTCACCGAGTTGCTCGAACGCCGGCCGGATCTGGTGCGCGCCGCGCGCGGCCTCGACGTCAAAGTTTCGGGCTGCCCGCATGGCTGCGGCCAGCACTACATCGCCGGCATCGGCTTTCAAGGCGGCATGCGCAAGGTCGCCGGCAAGCCCGCGCCGCAGTATTTGATCTACGTCGGCGGCGGCTTCGCGGCCGATCGCGCCGAGTTCGGCCGGCTCATCGGCAAGGTGCCGGCGCGACGCGCCGGAGCCGCGCTCGAGCGCCTGCTCGACTTCTACATCGGCGCCGGCGGCACGAGCTACGCGTTCTGGACGACCGTGCCGCTCGACGCGCTCAAGGCACTCATCGCCGATATCGACAAGCTCGCCGATGTCGACGCAACGCCCGACGACTTCATCGACCTCGGCAACGCAACCGCCTTCGAGGTCGCGACAACCGAGGGCGAATGCTCAGCGTGATGGATTCTTGACCGTCTCGCGCGTGACGTTGAACAAGATGCCGAACAGGCCAGCGGCGAGGAGCGCCACACCGACCACTTCGGCGCCGCGAATCTGCGAGTGATACTCGCAGCCGTCGCCGGTGCACGCCGCGGGCTTGTCCTCGACGCCGTATGCGAGCGTCGCGGCGCCGCCAGCGAGCAACAGCGAGTCGCCGACATACGCCCATTTCTTCGACGACGAGGTGTATCCCCAACACCCGGTCAACATCGCCACACACAGCGCGGCGGAGACGATGCCTCTCATCGTCTCCAGTATCAGTCACCCTGCACCCCGGCGGCAAGTGTGACATCCTGCGACGTTACATGGCGCGTCCGCGCTCGCCGCTGCTGCCGATCTTCTTGATCGTGTTCGTTGACGTCCTCGGCTTCACGATCGTGATCCCGTTGCTGTCGCTGTACGCCGAGAAATTCGGCGCGAGCAAGTTCGTCGCGACGACGATCGTCTCCGTGTACGCGGTGTGCTCGTTGATCTCGACACCGGTCATCGGCAACCTCTCCGATCGATTCGGCCGGCGGCCGCTGTTGCTCGTCAGCCAAGTGGGCACGTGCGCCGGCTTCATCATGCTCGGCGTCTCCGACGCGCTGTGGATGGTGTTCGTCGGCCGCATCCTCGACGGCATCACCGCCGGCAACCTGTCGACGGCACAAGCGTACATCTCGGATCACACCAAGCCGGAAGATCGCGCGAAGTCGTTCGGCATCATCGGCATCGCGTTCGGCATCGGCTTCATGTTCGGCCCCGGCATGGGTGGCTGGTTATCGGCGCAGTACGGCATGCACATGCCGTTCATCGTGTCGGCGTGTCTGTCGTTCCTCAGCATCGTCTGTACGTGGACGCTGTTGCCGCGCGAGTTGCCGCCGCAAGAACGTCCCGCCGACGCGGTGAACGCCGGCCCGGCAGGTCGTCGTCCCGGCGCGTTCGACATCTCGACATACGTCGAGTTCTTCAATCGCCCCGGTCTCGGCTCGGTCTACACGCAGTACTTCTTGTTCACGTTCGCGTTCTCGTGTTTCACGAGCGGCTTCGCGTTGTTTGCCGAAGCGCGCTACGGCTGGGGGGCACGTCAGACCGGCTACCTGTTCACATACGCGGGACTATTAGGCATTTTCTTACAAGGCGGGCTCATCGGCCGCCTCGTCAAACGCTTCGGCGAAGTGAAGCTATCGATCGCCGGCTTTTTTGCGGCGGTCGTCGGCTACGTGTTGCTCGGCTTCGTGACGAAAGTGACGCCCGGACAGTGGCTCGCATTCTTACTCGTCGCCGCCACCGTCAACGGTTTCGGCAGCGGTGTGCTGCGGCCCGTGTTGTCGAGCCGAATCTCGCAGATGGTCGGCCGTCACGAACAAGGGGTAGCGCTCGGCATCGCGGGCTCGCTCAGCTCGCTCGCAATGACGCTGGGTCCGCCGAGCGGCGGCGCGATGCTCAATGAAGGTTGGTTGCAGGCCTGGACGAGCGTCTCGGCGACCGTCTCGCTGATCGGCCTGTTCGCAGCGATCGCGACGCGCGGCTCGACGCGCGCGGCATCCGCTGCGATCGCGGCGAAGCTACCGAAGGCGGAGGTCGTGAAATCCGCACCTGATGTCGTCGCAGAGTAACGGCGCGGTCGTGGAACTTCGCGTTCGTCGATGCGGCCGTGTTTGAGCCACGCCGACGATAGCAACCGTGTCTTCGGAATCCACACGACGAGCGATTGGTAGCGCGGCGGCGGCCGATAGCCCAACAGGCGGCCTTCGAGTCGTTTCCATCCGGAAAACAAGATCGCGCTCGAATACGGATCGATCTTCCAGCGGTGGCCGACGTCCTCGCCGTGACGCCGCCAGTTATTCAGCACGTACGCGATGCACGAGCGCACTTGGCGCGGCGTCGTCAACATCGTCGGGTGATAGCGATCGCGGAACACGCATCCCCGCCCGCCGATCGCGCGATTGATGAGCTTTGCCGCCGAGATCAAGAAGCTCTGCATCCCCTTCGCGAGCGCGATATTGCCCGTGGCCTCGACGATCAAGTGAAGGTGTCCGCGCTGGATGCTGAGGTGGACGATGCGAACGCTCTCGTGTTTCGCGAGCGTGATGGTCGCGTAGCGAATGCACGCGTAGAGCTGACGCCGCCGCAGTGTCCCGATCCGCGGGACGACGCGCGTGATGACGTGGACCGGCGCTCGTCGAGAAAACACCAGACGCTTCTTGTGCCGTTCGCTCGGCCGATCGTGCGTGCATGGCCGTCCGGCGCCGCCGCGCGCGCCGCCGCGCCTCTGCCCATTCTTGTCGCGCGTGTTCATGCGTGCACACTAGTGCGCCCGCAGTGAAGTCTCGACCTCGACTACCGCTCCGGCGAGCAGATTCGCGTGCTTAGGAATCTCGGCGAAATCGATCGTCACGTCGGTATCGCGCGACTGAAATCGCCGATGTCGCTCATGCAACGTCGGCGATTTCGATCAGCGATCATCAGACAAGTGAAATCGCCGATGTCCTCAGGCTGAAATCGCCGATTCGAGCTCGGCCTCGGCTGAAATCGCCGATATCCCTGTGCCGCGCACCGGACTGAAATCGCCGATATCGCTGCCGCCGAACGCCGACTGAAATCGCCGATATTCGCTCAGGCGGTGCGGCGCGATCGGCGCGTCACTGGATCTCGAACTTCCACTTCGTGCCGTCGTCGCCGAAGCCGGACGATTTCGTTGCCGTGTCGTAACCGAAGCGAATCTTGCCGGCGGCCTCGTAGATGCCCTTCGGGCCCGAGCACGTCACGCTGGCAGTCATCGTGTGACCGTCGACCTTGAGCTGGCTGCGCTTGAGCGTCGTGTTGTCGCACTTGACGTCGCGCGCGACCATTAGATCGAACTCGGTGTCCTGGCCGTTGAAGTTGAGCCAGCTGGCAAGCTGCACGGTGTACGTCAGCGTGAACTTGTCGCCGGCTTTGATCGTCGCCGGGCCGTCCTTGCTCGTCGTGAAGTCGCGAACCTGCTTTGCGAGGTCGTTGACCTTCGCGTCGCGCGCGTCGAGCGACTGTGCGTCGCCGAGCGTCGAGATCATCTGCACCTTGCCATTTTGATCGACGACGATCGACGTGGGGTTCGTACCGAGGCCCATCTGCTTGACGAGCTTTGCGACTCCAGCACCGTACGCGAGCGTGCCTTTGCCGACGCCTTCGCTTTCGCGGATCGGGTCGAGCTTCTTGGCAGCGTTCGCCGACGACGCGTTGATATACGCGACGATGTAGACCTTGCCGGTGTCGCGCAGCACGACGAGCCGCGCGAGATCATCCATGCACGCCGCGCCTTTGGGATCGCAGAACCAGTGCACGACGATCTTGCCCGCGGCGTCATTGGCCGCCGGCGCGTCGTACATCCAGGTCTGCTTCGGCCAGCCGTCGCCGCCGCCTTGGTTGAACGTGTCGCCGACCTTCGGCAGCGACGCGACGGGACCTTTGGCGGTATCGGCAAGCGCCGACGCAGACAAGAGCAAGGCGAACAACATCGTAGTGGCACGCATGGGCGGGTTATATCTCGACGGTGCGCCCGATGCCGCTATTCACGCTGCTGGTCGCATGCGGTGCACCCGTAACGACGCCATCGATCACCCCCGCGCTGGCCCCGGCACACGACGCGGCAATCGTTAACAACCCACCGCCCGCCAACGCGCTTGGCGCTCGCTGCACGGGGAGGTGCCCGAAGGGGCTGACCTGCCTCGCACTGACCGGCGGTTACTGCGCCGCGAGCTGCGGTGAAACGTGCAACGGCGCGTGCGTCGAGACGCCAGCGCTCGGTGACGTCTGCATGGCCGCCTGCACGACCGATCGCGACTGCCGGGCGGGCGACGGATACACGTGCGATCCGGTCTGGCATGCCTGCACGCTGCCGAACCTCGCCGCGATCGTGCCGCGTCAGTGTCCAACGGTCGGCCCGGTCGTCGACCCGACGTTTGAATTCGCCGAGATCGTCGCGCGCGGGCGGGATCCGGCGGCGACGACGGCGACGTCCGCGACCGCGACGGCACGGCCGGCGACCGCGACGGCACGGCCGGCGACCGCGGCGGCACGGCCGGCGACCACGGCGGCATGGCCGGCTACCACGTCTCCCGCGACATCGGCGACATCGGCGACATCGGCGACATCGGCGACATCGGCGACATCGGCGACATCGGCGACGACGACGCCGTCTCCCGCGACAACGACAACATCGGCGACAACATCGGCGACAACATCGGCGACATCGGCGACATCGGCGACATCGGCGACATCGGCGACATCGGCGACATCGGCGACATCGGCGACATCGGCGACTCCCGCAGCAACGGCGACATCCTCACCAACATCGCCAACATCGGCGACATCGGCGACGACGACGCCGTCTCCCGCGACAACGACAACATCGACGACATCGGCGACATCGACATCGGCGTCTCCCGCGGCAACGGCGACATCCTCACCAACATCGCCAACATCGGCGACGACATCCGCGAACGGCGGCGACCTCGTGTTCGAGGTGGGCGACAGCGTCGTGACCCGTGATCGCGTGCTCGCCGAAGGCGGCGATGCTCCGGCGATCGCGGGCGGGCTCGTGGCGTGGCGGACGAAGACCGACGTGCGTGTCATGCCGATCGGCGGCAGCACGCCGATGGTCGTGTCCGACGATTGCGGCGATTGCACGGCGAGACCGATGCTCGCGAGCAACGGCCCGATCGTGTATGCGCTGTTCGGCGGCGAAGACGTCGGGCTTCGCGCGCGCAAGTCGCGCGACGGTGGCGCTTCGTTCGAGCCGGCGGTCGCGGTCGCGCGCGGAATTTTTGGCAGCGCTGTGGTCGACCGCGCCGGCGCGTTGCACATCGTCACGATTCGCGGCGGTGCGCACGGTGGCTACGGCTCGGCGATGCAAGCGATCGAGTACGCGGTCAACGGCGGCACGCCGATCGTCGTGAGTGGACGCGACGAAAAGCTGCCGACGTACTTCGCGGCGCCGGCCATCGCGGTCGACGACGCTCGCCACACCGTGTGGATCGCGTACGTCCGCGGCGGCCGCGACGGTGATTGGGAGCTCGTGATCGCTTCGACCCGCGACCGCGGCAAGACCTGGACGAGATCGCACATCGGCGATGGCTGCGCCGTGCACGCCGTCCCGGCGGTCGCGGTCGATCCGAAATCGGGATCGCTGCACGTCGTGTATTACGACAGCGACGCGATGCCGGGACGCTTCGCGCACGCGGTCTGCGGCGCGACCTGCACGGTGCTCGGCGCGATTCCGGCGCCACGGTTCGCCGCGTTCGGTTTGGGGCGCGGCGGCGCGCGTTCGCTCGGCGAGCACACGGCGCTCGTGTTCGATCGCGGCAAGCTGAACGCGTACTGGACAGAGCCGCTCGCCGACGGCGTCTATGTCATGCACGCGTCAGGTCGCTAGATACAAGTACACGCTCGCGCCGACCGCGACGATCGCCTCGCCGGCGATCAGGCCCGACGCCAACGGGATCATGAACACGTCGGCGCTCGCCTTGGCTTTCTTCTCCCAGACGTAGCCGACGATGCCGCCGAGGAACATCGTGAAGATCACGCTGAACGGAACGAGCATCGCGATGCCGATGCCGGTCGGCGACGGGATGAAGCTCTTCAGCTTGGGATGCGCCTCGAGGATCGTGAACACGACGCCCAAGATCGAGAAGATCACGAGCGCGTAGAGCGCCGAGCTCGGCAGTGCGGACGCGCCGTCTTTGAGGATCTGCGCGAAGCCGGCCCACTTGTTCGAGATCGGCGACGTCAGCCCGGCTTTGTGCAGCACGTGCGTGACCTTGTCGGTCGTATCGAAGATGCCGAACGCCTTCACGAGCAGCGGATACATCCACGACACGGCGGCCGCGCCGACCGGCACCGCGATGAGCTGCATGATGGTGAGATTGCGCGGCTTGGTGCCGATGATCTCGCCGCAGCGATAGTCCTGCATGATCGCCTCGGACGACGTCGCAATCGTGCCGGTCGTGCCACTCGCGATCATGTTCGCGGCGATGTTGCCGGGCGCGAGCGCGGCGAAGACGCCCTGCATCATGTTCGACAGCGCGCTGATCGGTCCCCAGTTGGTCTCGCCGAGCACGCGCAGGCCGACGAGCATGAGCGGGATGCTGAGCACGATCGCGGTGAGCGTCATCCACACGGGCATGCCGAGCATGATCGCTTGCACGGCGCACAGCACGATCGTGCAGACGACCACGCCGATGCCGACGACCGACAGCGGCATCTCGTCGGAGTTGATCGTCGCCTTGCGGAGGCTCTTGAATGTATCGACGAGCATGCGCCAGCGCAGACCGAGCGCGGTGAGGCCGCCGGCGACGAGCATGCCGGTCGCCGGCCACATCACCCAGAACAAGACCTCGTTGCGCGTCGGCGTGTCGGTCGGCACGAGGCCGGTTGCGATGTGATGGATCGCGACGTGGTGATCGACGAGGAAGATCGGCACGATCACGTACGCGAACACGCCGCCGATCAACATGCTGACGTTGATCCGCAGGCCGATGATCATGCCGGAGCCGATCGACAGCAGGCTGTACGACGCGCCGACGCCGAGGTTCGCGAAGATCACACCGTGCACCACGGCGATGAGCTTGCCGTCCTGCACGACCTGCTCGACGACCTTGTGCACGACCCACGGCGGATCCCAGCCTTCGGGCAACAGCGTCAACAGGTGCGCGTCGTCGCGCACGAACATCACGATGCCCGACGCCGCGACGCCGATCATCACGGCATTGAACGCGGCCATCGCGGCGCGCTTGATATCGGCGGGCGCGTTGCGCGGCGGATCGAGCACGACGATCGTCTCGGCGGTCGCGAGGCCGTCGACGAACGGCAGCTTCTCGTCGACGATGAAGTGACGGCGCAGAGGCACCGCGAGCAAGACGCCGAGCGTGCACGCCGCGGTCAGCCACAAGAACGACTTCTCCGGCGTCAGCGTCATGTCGAACAAGTCGGGACGGCTGTGGCGCAAGATGTCGAACGCGCCGAGCAGCACGCACATGAACGCGGTCTGCGATGCGCTCGTGCCGGCGGCTTCGGCGAGGTTGTTCTGCCAGCGGTTGTAGCGAGCGCCCGAGAGCAGCTTGAGGAACAAGAACCCGAAGAACGCGGCGACGACCGAGACGTTCGGTCCGAAGCCGAGCTTGAGCACCATGTAGGGGTACGACGCGCCCATCACGGCCGCGACGAGGATACCGGCGACGATCGTCGGCACGTTCAAGTGGCCGTGTAAGAGCTTTGCCGCCTCGGGCTCTGCCATTTTGGCGTTTGCAGTCTCGAGATCGGGCTCTTCGTGGCTCACGGCGCCAGGCATATCACGTTGCCGATCTGTCAACGCCACCGGTTTCTTGCGCCGCTGTTCGAACCGCGCCAAGACTTTCGAACATGCGCGTCGCGTGGGTCCTCATCGTCCTCGGTACTGCGGCTGGTACGGCACGCGCCGACGTTCCGCATCTCGGCGACGCGAGCGCCGATCTGCTCGACCCGCAATCGATGGCGATGGGCGATTCCGGCCGCGGGTTCGCGACCGGCGAAGGATCGATCGGGCTCAACCCGTCGGGCGTCGCGTTCAATCACGAGCTCGCGATCGAAGTCGACTACGGCTATCGGCTCGCCGACAGCGCGTCGATCGTCAACGCATCGGCATGCGACTCGACGAACGCGGTGCCCGGCTGCTTCTACTATCACTACACCGGCGCCGCGCCGGATTCGACGGGCACCGAGAGCCACAGCGGCTTGCACGTGTTCGGCACCACGCTGTCGTATCCGATCACGCCGAACGTCGCGATCGGCACCGGCCTGAAGTACTACCACTTCGACACCGACGATCTGAACGAAGCCGCCGTCGGCAACTTCGCGTTCGACGCCGGCGCGACGATCAAGCTCGGCTCGATCGCGAGCATCGGCGGCACGGGCTACAACCTGGTCGGCCCATCCGTCGAGATGCCGCGCGCGATCGGTGGCGGCATCTCGATCCGGCCGGTCTCGCTGCTGATGCTGTCGTTCGATTCGCGCTGGCTGCTCTACAACGGCGACCGCTCCGCGCGTTACGGCGGCGGCGCGAGCTTCATGATCAGCGGACCGAGCGGTCAGCTCGGCGTGCCGCTCACGGCCGGCGTATTGCGTGTCGATCCGTCGACGCTCGGCGCGATCGGGTCTCAGCCGAATCCCGGCGTCACGTATCTGACCGGCGGCATCGGCATCACGACGATGAGCTTCGGGCTCGACGTCAGCGCCAGGTTCAGCGTCGACGGGCCCAACGATACCGAGATCCTCGCGAGCATCCGGCTGTGGCCGGTGCCGCGCGGAAGCTTGTAAGCGAGAGTCTGCTTACCAGCGATCGCCGCCGCCGCCGCCACCACCGCGGCCGCGACCGCGACCACCGCGGCCACCGCCGCGATCGTCACCACCACCACCACCGCCACCACCGTAGCCGCCGCCACCGCCGCCATCGCCACCACCGCCGTAGCCGCCACCACCGCCGCCGCCGCGATAACCACCACCGCCGCCACCGCCACCACCGCCGCGCGCCTGACGCTGCTCGGCTTCATTCACGCGGAGCGGGCGACCATCGAGGGTCTTGCCGTCCATGCCTGAGATCGCCTTGGCAGCTTCTTCGGTCGTCCCCATGGTGACGAATGCGAAGCCACGCGAGCGGCCAGTTTCACGGTCCGACACGAGGTGGACGTCGCTCACGGTGCCGAACTGTGTGAATGCAGCGCGGACGCCTTCAGCCGTGGTGTTAAAGGACAGATTGCCAACGTACAGACGAGTGTTCATCGCTTGCTCGAACTGGCCCTGTGCCATGGAACGACCCGCCCCACGAGGGGCCTCCGTGCTCGAAAGCGGGTTTGGAACGATTGCCCACTGAGCACCGGAAACAATGGCCGTAGCAGGAAACGCAAACGGAGCCAGCAAACCGACGAACTGTGGCAATCCAAGCGTAACGCCGGCTTTGCGGAAAAGCCAACCGAAATCAGGTGGCCGAAACCGACGCAGTGGTTTGGGTGTCTGATCGAGGGGTTGAGTATGCTCCCGCCCGTCCATGATTGAGCTCGAGCGCTCGTTGCTGCGCCGCTTGCGCGACCGCGACGAGCGAGCGTTTCGCGAGCTCATCGAGGGTCATCGGGACCGCGTTTTCAACATCACATTTCGCATGCTCGGCAATCGCGCCGAAGCCGAAGACGTCGCGCAAGAAGTCTTCATCACCGTCTTCAAGACGATCGAGA
>DASXEF010000112.1:0-6527 GCA_036490255.1 Kofleriaceae bacterium | reverse complement strand
CGACGAGGTGCCCTGGGTCACCGGCAGCATCGGTCTGCTTGGCACCAAGCCAAGCTGGGAGATGATGACGAACTGCGACACGCTGCTGATGATCGGATCGGGCTTTCCGTATTCGGAGTTCCTGCCGAAGGAGGGCCAGGCGCGCGGCGTCCAGATCGATCGCGCGCCGCGCAACCTCTCGCTGCGCTTCCCGATGGACGTCGCGCTGCACGGCGACTCCGCGCAGACGCTGCGCGCGCTGTTGCCGCTCTTGCACCGCAAGGACAAGCGCGCGTGGCGCGAGAGCATCGAGGGCTGGGTGCGCGACTGGTGGAAGGTCACCGAGGCGCGCGCGATGGTCGAGGCCGATCCGATCAACCCGCAGCGCGTGTTCTGGGAGCTGTCGCCGCGCCTGCCGAACGACGTGATCCTCACCGCCGACTCCGGCACGTGCGCGACGTGGTGGGCGCGCGATCTCAAGATCGAGCGCGGCATGATGGCGTCGCTGTCGGGCAACCTCGCGACGATGGGCCCGGCGATGCCGTACGCCGCCGCGGCGAAGTTCGCGTACCCGGATCGGCCGGTCGTCGCCGCGATCGGCGATGGCGCGATGCAGATGGTCGGCAACAACGTGCTCGTCACGATCGCCGCGCACTACAAGGAATGGGCGGATCCGCGGCTCGTCGTCGTGGTGCTCGATAACGGCGACCTCAACATGGTGACGTGGGAGCAGCGCGTGATGGTCGGCAACCCCAAGTACGAGCCGTCGCAACAGCTGCCGAAGTTTCCGTACGCGAAGTACGCCGAGCTGATCGGCCTCTACGGCATCGAGGTCACGAAACCCGAGCGCATCGAAGAGGCGTTCAAGCGCGCGTTCACCGCCGATCGGCCGTGCGTGATCGAGTTCCACACCGATCCCGAAGTGCCGCCGCTGCCGCCGCACATCGACTTCAAGCAAGCGCGTAACTTCGCGTCGTCGATCTTGCACGGCGATCCGCATCGCTGGCGGATGGTCGAGCAAGCGGCCAAATCCGAGTGGGCGAAGCTCAAGTGATCGTCGAATCGGTGGAGACGCGCGTGCTCGTGTTGCCGACCGAGCACGGGCCGGAAACCGACGGCACCGCCGTGTGGCGCGAGACTGCGATGGTGCTCGCGCTCGTGCGTGCGGGTGGCGCGACCGGCATCGGCTACTCGTACGTCACCGCTGCAGCGGCGCGCGTGATCGACGACGTGCTCGCGCGCGAGGTCATCGGCACCGATGCGTTCGCGATTCCGACCGCGCGCATGAAGATGCTGCGCGCGATCCGCAACCACGGTCGCGATGGCATCGGCGCGTGCGCGATCAGCGCCGTCGACATCGCGCTGTGGGATCTCAAAGCCAAGCTGCTCGACGTCGCGCTCGCCGATCTGCTCGGCGCCGCGCGCACCGTCGTGCCGGTGTACGCGAGCGGCGGCTTCACGTCGCAGACCGACGACGAGCTGTGCGCCGAGCTCGCGGGGTACGTCGCGGCCGGCCATCGCCGCGTCAAGATCAAGGTCGGCAGCGATCCGCTCCGCGACGGCGACCGCGTGCGTCACGCACGCGAGGCGATCGGCCCGGATGTCGAGCTCATGGTCGACGCGAACGGCGCTTACACGCGCAAGCAAGCACTCGCGCTCGCCGAGCAGTTCGCGGCAGCCGGCGTCGTGTACTTCGAAGAGCCGGTGTCGATGGACGATCTCGACGGCCTGCGCCTCGTGCGCGATCGCACGACCATCGCGATCGCCGCGGGCGAGTACGGTTACGACGCGATGGTGTTTCATCGTCTCGCCGATTGCGTCGACATCGTGCAAGCCGATGCGACGCGCGCGCTCGGCATCACCGGGTTTCTCGAGGTCGATGCGCTGTGCATCGGCCGCTGTCTGCCGCTGTCGTCGCATTGCGCGCCGGCGGTGCACGCGCATGCCGGCACGGTCGCCACGCAGCTGGTGCACCTCGAATATTTCCGCGACCACGCGCGCATGGAAGCGATCGTGTTCGACGGCACGTTGCCGGTCGTCGCCGGCAACCTCGCATACGACCGCGCGCGACCCGGCCTCGGGATCGAGCTGCGCGCTCGGGAGGTCGCTCGCCTTGCCGCATGATCCGCTGGTTCCGCTGCGTCGCGATCGCTCCGATCACGCAGATTCGCCACTCGCCCGCGCGCTGAAGCATCACGTCGACGGCGAAGTCGGCTTCGATCGCGGCACGCGTGCGCTCTACGCGACCGACGCGTCGAACTATCGGCAGGTCCCGATCGGCGTGGTCATCCCGCGCACGGTCGATGCGATGGTCACGGCGGTCGAGCTCTGCCGCGAATACGCCGCGCCGATCGTGCCGCGCGGCGGCGGCACGTCGCTCGCCGGTCAGACCTGCAACGAAGCGATCGTGATCGACACGTCGCGCCATCTCACGAACGTCGAGATCGATCGCGATCAGATGATCGCGCGCGTCGAGCCCGGCGCGATCATGGCGGCGCTGCGCAAGGCGGCGAACGCGGTCGAGCTCGAGTTCGGGCCCGATCCGTCGACGAAGGATCGCTGCACGCTCGGCGGCATGCTCGGCAACAACTCGTGCGGCGTACACTCGGTGCAATCCGAGTTCTACGGTCCGGGCCCGCGCACGTCGGATCACGTCGTCGAGCTCGACGTGCTGACGTATCGCGGCCGGCGCTTTCCAGCGCGAGCCAACGGCGACGGTGCACCGATCGAGGTCGTCGCGCAGCTGCACGCGCTGCGCGATCGCTACGAGCCGCTGATCCGCACGCGCTTCCCCGACATGCCGAGGCGCGTCTCCGGCTACAACTTGCCCGACCTGCTCGCCGATCGCGGCTTTCACCTCGGCCGCGCGCTCGTCGGCACCGAAGCGACGTGCGTGCTGTTCCTCGGCGCGACGCTGAAGCTGATGCCGATGCAGCACCACAAGGTGCTCGCGTTGCTCGGCTATCCCGACATCTATCGCGCCGCCGAGGCGGCGAACCTCGCGCGATCGCGACAGCCGGTCGGCTGCGAAGCGCTCGATCACGTGCTCGTGCAGCGCATTCGCGCCCAGCATCGCGATCACGATCACGCGCTCGACATGCTCCCCGACGGCTGCGCGTGGCTTCTGATCGAGCACTGCGGCGAGTCGCGCGAGGCTGCGACTGCGAAATGCGAGGCGACGATCAAGCTGCTCGCGCCGCAGGGCTCGCGCATCGTGCCCGATGCGAACGATCAGCAGAAGCTCGCCGATGTTCGCGAGCAAGCGCTCGGCGTCGACGCGTTCGAGCCCGGCAAGCCCGACAACTACGAAGGCTGGGAAGACTCCGCCGTGCCGCCCGCGAACCTCGCCGCGTACCTGCGCGAGCTGCACGCGCTCTACGGCCAATACGGCCTCGCCGGCTCGCTCTACGGCCACTTCGCGCAGGGCTGCGTGCACACGCGCATCGACTTCGGGCTCGACACGCGCGACGGCGCCGAGCGCTATCGCAAGTTCACGTTCGATGCCGCGAAGCTCGTCGTCGCGCACGGCGGCGCGCTGTCGGGCGAGCACGGCGACGGCCAATCCAAGGCCGACTTGCACGAGATCATGTTCGGGCCCGAGCTCGTGCAAGCGTTCCGCGAGTTCAAGCTGATCTTCGATCCCGATCGCATGCTCAACCCGGGCAAGGTCGTGTGGCCGAACCCGCGAACGTCGCACTTGCGGCTCGTCGACTATCGTCCGGATCCCGGACCGATCGAGCTGAGCCACGGCGACGACGGCCACGATTTCGGCCACGCCGCGGTGCGTTGCGTCGGCATCGGCAAGTGCCGCAAGCGCGACGCGGGCGCGATGTGCCCGAGCTACATGGCGACGCTCGACGAGCGCCACTCGACTCGCGGCCGCGCGCACTTGTTGTTCGAGATGATGCGCGGCGACGTGATCGAAGACGGCTGGCGCAGCGACGCCGTCGTCGAGTCGCTCGATCTCTGCCTCGCGTGCAAGGCGTGCAAGAAAGAGTGCCCGACGCACGTCGACATGGCGTCGTACAAAGCCGAGTTCAACGCGCATCACTACGCCGGGCGGATCCGGCCGAAAGAGGCGTACCTGTTCGGTTGGTTGCATCGCTGGCTCGGGCTCGCGCAGCCGCTCGCGCCGGTCGCGAACTTCGTCACGCATGCGCCGGGGTTACGCTCGCTCGTGAAGTGGATCGCCGGCATGCCGAGCGAGCGCGAGGTTCCGCGGCTCGCCCATCACTCGTTTCGCAGCACGTTCGAGGCGACAAGCGGTGCTCGCCGCGTGATCTTGTGGCCCGACACGTTCAACGACGCGTTTCATCCCGAGGTGCTGCACGCCGCGGCGCTCGTGCTGACGCGCGCCGGCTTCGCCGTCGAGATCCCGGCAAAGCGGCTGTGCTGCGGCCGCCCGCTCTACGAATACGGCTTTCTCGACGACGCGCGCGCGCTGTGGCGCGACACGTTCGAAGTGCTCGGCGCAGCGATCGCCGACGGCGTGCCCGTGGTCGGGCTCGAGCCGAGCTGCACGAGCGCGTTCCGCGACGAGTTGCCGTCGCTGTTTCCCGACGATCCCCGCGCGGCGAAGCTCGCGGCGCAAACCCGTTCGCTCGGCGAGCTCCTCGCCGATGTCGGGTTCGCAGCGCCGTCGCACGCGACGAAGCACGTGCTCTATCACCGGCATTGTCATCAAGCGGCGGTGCTCGATCCCGAGCGCGAGATCGCGGTGATGCGCGCGGCCGGCCACGACGTCGAAGTGCTCGATAGCGGTTGCTGCGGCCTCGCCGGCGCGTTCGGCTTTCAGAAGGCGAAGTATCCGATCTCGGTCGCGCTCGCCGAGCGCGTGCTGTTGCCGGCCGTTCGCAACGCGCCCGATTCGACGCTCGTCACCGACGGCTTCTCGTGCCGCGAGCAAGTGCGCCAGCTCGGCGGGATTCGCGCGATGCACATCGCGGAGCTCCTCGCGGAATCACTTCGCTAGCGATCGCAACGCATCGCCGACGAGCGCGATGTCGGCGAAGAAGCGCTCGCGGCTCGTCTTGCGTGCGAGCTCGTCGGGGGCGCGCAACACCGCAGCCGGATGCATCGTCGCAAACACGTGCGGCGCGAGCTGGTCGCGATCGCCGAGATCTTTGCCGCGCTCCTGCGTGACGCGGAACTTGTTGCCGAGCAACGCCTGCGCCGCGGTCGCCCCGAGGACGACGATGATCTGCGGATCGATCAGCGCGATCTCGCTCTCGAGCCACGGCTTGCACGCGGTCACCTCGTAGCGCGTCGGCTTGTCGTGAATCCGCCGCTTTCCGCGTTGCGTGAACTTGAAGTGCTTGACCGCGTTCGTCAGGTAGACGCTTTCGCGCGCGATGCCTGCCGCATGCAGCGCCTCGTCGAACAAATGCCCGGCGGGACCGACGAATGGATGACCGCGGCGGTCCTCGACGTCGCCGGGAACCTCGCCGACGAATACCGCCTCGGCGTTCCTCGGACCCTCGCCGAACACGGCTTGGGTCGCTCGTTGATAGAGCGGGCAGCCGTGGCAGGTCTGCACGGCTTCGCGCAGCGATTTCAGCGAGCGACGGGCCGGTAGAAATTCTCGTGCGCCGACGACGGGCATGACGGTTGGTGCTGCACGTCGTGTACCGTCAGCGTTTCTTCTTCCGCTTCTGCTTCGGCTTCGGTCGCGGCGCGCGCTTCGGCGTTCGCGGCTTGTTCACGGCCGCAACCCACGCGGCGACGCCCGCTTCGCTCGTCATGTCGTAGCCGGCGGCGATGCCTTCCATGATCATCTGCTTTGCAGGGCCGAAGTTCGCCGCGTTGCCGAGCTCGTCGGCGAGAATCTCGACGGAGCTCGCCGGCAGCTGCGCGAGGCAACGGTTCGGCGCGTAGCCGCCGATCTCGCGCGCGGTGAACGCGAGCAGCGCACGGATCGACGCGATGATCTCCGATGCCGCGTCGGCGGCGACCGAGACCTTGCGCGGGATATAGCCGAACACGAGCTCGCGGACTTCGTCGGGCGACAGCTGGCCGAGTGTCTTGCCGGCGAAATTCGCGGCGAGGTCGGCGAACATCGCGGCCCACGTCGGCTCGATGTCGCGCGACTCGGGTGCGTTCTCGAACGCCTGTTCGACCGCGGCGAGATAGCTCTGGCGCCGCGCTTCGTCGAGTTCGCCCGTCGCCGTGATCAGCGGTGCGCGCAGCAACGCCGCGAGCTCCAGCTCGCGCGGCGCGTACGCGATCTCGTCGACGAGCGGCTCCGGCGCGACGAGCGTGACGCCGGCCGAGACGATTCGCACCGGGGGTAGATCGTTCCACCGCCGCGCGAGCTCCGACGTATCTTCGACGAGCATCGCGAGCGTGTCGATGATCGCCGTGATCGCGGCGAGCTCGTCGCGATCGAGCTCGAAGATGCGGCCGCGACCTTCGACGCGCACGACCTGGGGATACGCGCTCGGTGCGGCCAGCGCCCACTTGTGGCGGCGAACCTCGTCGGCGCGCGGCTTGCCGATCTCGCGGCGCGGTTCGAAGTTGAACATGATCTGCGGCGGGATCTCGGCTTCGGG
>DASXEF010000972.1:0-9250 GCA_036490255.1 Kofleriaceae bacterium | reverse complement strand
AAATGCCGGCCACGCAAGCGGACCCATGATGTTCGGCGGCCCGCCGCGTCCGAACACGTTCGCGACCACCATCGGTGCGACGGTGATGATGATCGCGAGCGTCGCAGCCACGCGCGCCCAGCCGCGCAGCCTCGTGTCGTGGACCAACCGTCGCCACTCGTAGAACGCGATGCCCGTGAAGACCGCCAGCCCGATCACGCGACCGATCCAGGACATGGATGAGTATAGTCATGGTGGCAGCTCTCGCTCCGCGACCTGAGCGCGGCGCTGCGCCACGGCGAAATTCTGAGCCGCGCGAACGCGCTCGGTAACGCCACTATCGAAGTCGCAGACGCGACGACGGTGTGCAACGTGCAGTTGCTCTGACCCGAGGTTCCTATGAGCGTTTTCGACTTCTTCCGCAAAGAATGGCCTCGTATCGGCGCCGTCGCGGCGATGACACTGGCAGGTTCGAGCGTGCTGGCGTTCACGCGAAAAAGTAGGAAGACAAACATCAGGGCGCTTGCGGTCATGAACTCGGTGACGATGTCTGCCCATCAATTCGAGGAATACGTCGAGCCCGGATATTTCCCAGGGCAGGCCAATCGCATGTTTAAAAGCACGCATCCGCGCAATTGGCCGCTCAACGCACAGGGCTTGATGTGCGCCAACGTTGGATTCTCGACTCTTTATGTAATCCCCATCATCTTCCCCAAGGTCAAATGGCTGACCTTGCCACCCGCGCTGCTCGGCATCTTCCAGGCCTTCGCTCACGGCGTGCTCATGCCGCGCGCCGTGCACGCGAAGTACAGTCCGGGATTTTTGACCGCGTTCCTACTTCACGTTCCGATCGGCATCGCATCCATCCGCGCGATTCACGCGCAGGGGCGGATCAGCCGCGGCGACTGGCTCAAGTCGCTCGGCGTGCTCGCCGTCTTCGGCGCTGCCGGCGTGCTGGCTCCCAACTGGCTCGCCGCCGACCGGAGCTCGCCGTACCACCTCACGAAGCGGCAGATGGGCCCCTACGACATCGATCCAGAGGCGCGATCGACGTCACGCGGCGACGAGCCGCGCGTCTGACCGCGAGCTCAGCATCGGAGTTGCGCGTTCGCGCGAATCTCCGCCCGATGATGAGCGGTGAATGTGCCGGCGCGAGTGGCTAGTTTGCTCTACGGCCGATTACGCTCGAACGCACAGCGGGAGCGCGTATCACACTGCGGCACCGCACGTTCTCGACGACGAAAGCGTGGAGCAAACGCGCCAGATCCGGAGCTGCGTTTCGCGCGGCTTGGATCGCGTGCAGGCGATCTTATCATCAGGCTGATGGTCGGCCTCTTACCCGGCTGGGCCGTCCGCGCGATCGTTCGCAACGATCGTCCGCTTCGTGCCGCCTTCGGTGTCGTAACAAGTCTGCTGGTTCTCCATCTTGAATCGCTTGTGCGGCGTCGCGGCGACCGAGCTCGTGAGCGGCAGAGGCGATTGCATACTAATGATCAAACAAGGCGTACGCTGCAACCTGCCGGTCGAGACGGTGTCACGAGTGTTCCATGCGAACATCCAGCTCGAGGCGGGCGCGAAGGTGACACCGCCGGAAGGTGATTCGGAACGCGGCATCTGTGTCGTCGATGGCGCGGCCGAGCTCGGCGGTCGAACACCATCCGCGACGGCGAGCTTCGCCAAGTGAAGGCGCTGCTCATTTTACTCGCGCTCGCGGGCGTGGCCCACGCGGATGACACCGCGAAGGTCGACAAGCTCGTCCGCGAGGCGCTCGGTCATTTCATGCAGAGCGAGAGCTTCGATCCGCTGATGCGCGACGACGCCGTGTTCATCGTCGAGACTAACAAGATCGACGTCGAGCTCGGGACGCAGCGCGCCGAGCCGATTCCGATCACGAAAGTCACGAGCGTCGCCGTGCGCGTCGACCATCACGCGGCGTGGTTTCGCGCCGAGGTTTACTTCGACCTGCAGCACGATCAGCAAGGCGACGGCTGTCCGACCCCGATGAAGTGGTGTGGTGCGCTGCACTACTCGCACATCAGCGGGCTCGCGATCGATGATAGTGGCTGGAAGATCGCTGCGTTGTTTCGCAGCGACGTCGACGAGGCCAGCGAGTGGCGCAGCAAAGACGAGCCCGACGAGAAATCGGAGACGAAATCCGATCAGGCACTGGCAACCGGCGGCGATATGGACGTCTACCAACCGGTCGTCGATTGGATGACGAAAGGCGCGCTCGCGGCGGGTGCTGCGCCGCACGCGATCTTTCAAGGCGTGGAGAAAGCCAGCGTCGGCCTCGATGCCAACGCCAAGACGCTGGCGGCCGCGTTCGACAAAACGAAGGCGCGTCCGCTTCGGCTGATCGGAAAGCAACTCAGCAGCAACTATGGCGTCGTCTACGGCGTCGTGATCTCGCCGACGGGAATCAAGCTCCGAGTGCTGGTCATCACCGTAAAGCATGGCGACACGACCACCTGGGTTGTCGCAGACTTTAGTTGATGAACGCACCGACGGCGTGTGCTGATCCCGATCGTCACGGGGTGCGGGTCGCGACGTAGAGATCGCTCGTGTCGGTGCGCGAGCTCGACATGTAGAAGCGGCAGCCGTCGGGCGAGATCCAGCTCGGGGTATCGAGCTGGGCGCTGTCGAGTGCGGTCTCGACGACCGGCGCACCCCACGGATCGGTGGTCGTCGCGCGGGTCGCGCGCCAGATGTCTTCACCGCCGGGACCACCGGGTCGGCTCGATCGAAAATAGATCACGAGCCCGCCGACCATCACGACCGCGTCGTCGGTGTCGTAGCCCGTGTCGTCGAGCGACGTGACTTGCGTCGGATTCGCGAATGCGCCGCCGCCGAGGTACGTGCTGTGAAAGATCGAGAAATTGCCGTTGCGGTTCGAGGCGAAATAGAAATCGTTCGTGTCGACCTCGAAGAACGGATGATATTCGCTCGACGCCGAGCTGAGGTTCGTGATGTCGACCGCTGTCGCGCCGACCGGCATCGAGACATAGATGTCGCCGTTGGGCTCGGTGCGCGTCGAGATGAATGCAAGCCCGCTACCGTCTGGAGAGATCGCGGGCTCCTTGTCGACTTGTGGCGAGTTGACCGCGGCGAGCGCCGTGATGTTCGTGAACGGTGAAGCGAGATCCGGGCGCGTCGCCGTGTAGAGGTCGAACGCGCCCGCCGGCCCGGCGCGATCCGAGTACCAGTACGTCGTGAGCTCGTCAAAGCTAAGCGTGATCGTCGAGTCGTACGCGCCGGCGACATTGAGCTCGCTGATCGGCATCGGCGGTTCGAACGGCATCATCGGATCGCACAGCGCGGAGGCGTCGCTCGAATGGCCATCGCCGGCTTTCGCATTGCCTGAGTCGCCGGTACTGGCGCTGCTCGCGTCGCTGCGCAGAGCGAAGTCGAGGCGGCCGCATGCCGCGAGCGCCAGCGAGCATGCGAGGGCGACTCGATCGATCCCGCAAGCCACGCGTCGATCGTCGTCGAAAACGCGGCGCGTGTCATCCGTCTTACGTGGTCCGCCGGGGCGCGGCTACGCTAGCCGGTTACCACGAGTCGCCGCACGCCACCTCGCTGCGACTGCAGGCCAGGTATTCTGCGCCGACGAATCGAGCGCCACGGAATCACGCCGGCTGAATCGAGAGCAAGACGAATAGCGCCAGTCCAAAGACGCGTTGATAGGGCAGATCCGGGGGTTTGGCTTCGTCTTCCCGGCGTCGAAATCATGCCGAGTCATTGGGTATGTTACGGTGTGCGAAAGAGGTGCGTATGGGGCGGAGTCGAGTGGCGTTGGTGGTGGCAATCGGTGTGGTCGTGGTGGCGGCGCTGGCCTATGGAGACGCGAGGGACGACCTGAGCCGGGCACGAACCGACTACGACGCTCTGCGGTCGCGGCTCGACGACGAAACCGCGAAGACGAAGACCTACCTCGACGAGAGCGTTAAGCTCCGCCAGATGGACAAGGATCAGCTGAACGCGCTGATCGGACAGATCTGCGGGCTCGACATCGCGCACGACGGCGACGATGCAGAACAGCTTGCCAAGGACATGACCGACAAGGTCGTCGATCAGGTGCGGCGAGCCTACGACCAGACGATCGACGATGGCTCGCACGTGTACGACGATCTCGGCCGGCTCGAGAGCGACGCCAAGTCGGTGCGCGACCGCGCGCACGACCTCGAGGACAAGGACGACGTCAAGGACGACGCGGGCAAGCTGCGCGACGACGTCGACAAGCTGGTCGAATCGGTCGACAAGCTGATGGACAAGGTCAATCGCGACAAATCCACGCTCGACAACGTCAAGGCCGGCGTGATGAACGGCGCGAACAACGCCACGATCCGCGCGCGGATGCAGTACGGCAAGGACATGCACGTGAAACTGCAGAGCGACCGCGATTGCAACGAGAAGGAGGTGGTGCTGTCGTCGGGCCGTCCAGATTGCATCAAGTTCGATCAGGACGAGTGCAAGGTGATCGAGTTCAAACCCGACACGTACAGCACCAGCGCGGCCGCGGATCAGGCCAGCAAGTACCTGTCGGACGTCCGCGACCGGTTCAAGAGCGACGATCGCGCCAAGCGCTGCAAGCAGAGCTCCGACGGACCGATCTTCATCGCGGTCGGCGAGCTCTATCAGGCTTGTCGACCGTGATCGCCGGGCCGGCACTCGCGGCGGCGCTTCACTTCGATCGAGAGCTCGCGTCCGATCCGGCGCCGTTTTCGGCACTCGTGCGTGCGCTGTTCGGCGAGGCGTCTCCCGACGGCACGTATCGCCACCACTACATCTGGGCTGACCAACGCAAGGCGCCACCAAGTCGGCCACTCGATCTCCACGCGTTGCTCGCTCTGATCGCGAAGGGCTCGTTGTGGCTCGCCGCGGTCGAGACCGGGCACGACACGCGCGACGGCGATGCCATGCGGATCGCGGCCGGGACCACCCCGCTCGACAAGCCGGCACACTCGGTCACCGCATGTCGTTACGGCTTCGATGCCTCGTTCGGTGCCGCGCGGCTCGACCAGCTGGGTGCGCAGCACGTGCTCGACTTGGTGATCGCGTTCGCCGACGCCGTCGCTGCGCGCGCTGGCGTCGTGCACTGGGCCGACACCACGACCTATGCGTCGTGTCTCGCGTCGTGTAGCGGCGGCGCCGCGCTGTCGCGTGAACAGAGCGGTCACGTCCAGGACCTGATGTACTGGCAGCCGCGCTGGGGCGATGTGATCCGCGGCCCACAGTGGGGCACGTTCCTCGGCGCCTCGCACGTCGACGCACTTGGGGGCGTCGAGCGGATCGCGCGCGATTCCGGCTGTGCGCGTGTGATCGCCCTCGGCTCGGGCGGCGCGTTCCTTCAGGCCACGCCGCTCGTGGAGCCGATCGTGGAGGGGCGCGACGACGGCGGCACGCTCGCGCGGCTCGCGCGGTTCCTCGCGCCGGTGATGGGCACGCGCACGTGACGTAGCATCGCTCGCCGACCCGGCCGTTGTGCTAATGCGCAGTCACGCGAGCAGCTCGGAGATGCAGGCGATGTCGCCGGCCCAGTCAGGCCTGCCGGCGAGCGCCGCAGCCAGGAGCGCATCGCGATCGCGCGCGATCGAAGCGGCGGGCCCGGTGATGACGACCGAGCCGCAGAGCTCGAAGAAGGCGTAGCGCGCTTCGAGCTCGCGCAGCGACGCGGCACCGGCGCGCTCGATGACGTGGACCGGCCAGCCGAGCGCCGAGACGACATCCAACTCGCCGACGATCTCGTTCTCAGACGTGTGGCTTGGCGGCGCGAATCGATCGTAGAGCGCGGTCGTGTAGAGCCGTAGGGGCAGGTCGCCGCACGTGAACGCGAGCGCTTCGCCCGCGCCGGGCGCGGCCTCGGTCCACGGCGCCGCGAGCTTGAGCACCAACCGCATCCGCGCGTACGGTATCACGCAGTGGGAACGCTCGAGATCACCCGCTGGCGCCGCGAGCGACGGGCCTTTGGCCGGATCCGCTGTACGCCGCCCGACGGCGACGAGCTCGCCGAGATCGTGATCCACGAGCACGTGAGACCGCTGATGTCGCTGCGCGCGCTCGTCGACGAGCGACGCGGCGTGGCGACTGCGATCGAGCCGGCGACGCCACTCGCGACGGTCGAAGGCGAGCTCGGCGCCGTCGTTCATTTCGAGGCGGCCGGCGTGTACCACGCGCTCGGCGTCGTCTACGGCGACGATTTTCAGACGATCGTCGACGGGCGGACGACGCGCGCCGATCAGTGCGCGCGGCTCGAGCGTGTGACGCGCGACATCGTCGTCCATCTGCCACTCGGGCTCGGTCAGAAGCGGCACCGCCGGTTCTGGTATCGCCCTCCCGCCGGATGGCAGGGGCTCGTGCGCGGTCTCGTGACCGACTGGTTTCCGCTGGACCACCCGCGGAATCCGGCGACGATCAAGGTCCTGCCGGCGCGTCCACTCGACGCGGAGTTTCACCTCGACACGTTGCTCCGCGACGACGTCTTCGCGGACGTGGCGATCGACGATCTCGAGCACGTGCCGCTGCCTACGACCGCGTTCGCCGGCGTGCTCGTTCGTGCGACCGCGGGCGAGCGCGCGTTCCTGACCGCGGCGCTCGAAGATCGGCAGTACGTCTACGTGCTCCGCCTCGCGACCACGCTCGGCCGACTTCCCGAGCACGAGCTCGTGTTTCAGGATCTCGTGCGATCGTGTGTGCCGCTGCCCCAGCCCGCGAGTGCGGCACTCGCCGCCGCGCAGATGCTGGACTACTGGACGTGACGACGATGCGCGCTCACATCAACGCGCGCGCAAAACCGACGAGTGGGATCGCGTTGATGAGGTGACCCTCGGCTGCGTTGAGATCCGACTCCCCTGCGTCGATCTGCTTGCCGCCTTCACCGACGTTGCCCGCGTTATAGGCATTCTTCGCTTTGACGCCGTGGTAGAGGGCCGTGCCGGTGTCGACGACGGCCTCACCCTCGTTCATGAAGCTGCCCACCAGCGGTACTTTTCCCACCATCCCCGCGACCGTTCCCGCTAGGTTGGCAAGACCCGACACGGGGCCGCCGCTCGGGAACTTGTAGTCCGGGCTCTCCTGCTGCTGGACGGGCGGCTGCTGGATCGGTGCTGGATCGGGCATGAGACCTTTGTTCTACACTGGTACGTGCACGGTGGCGCGAACGTTCCTTGGCGAGCGCGCCGCGAGCGTTCCGGCGAGCGCCGCCACGCACGTCGTGTGATAGAGGTCGTCGAACAGGCTCGTCGTGTCGTCGCGGCGCGGCGGGACGGCGCCATCGTCGCGCTGTGCAGCCGCGAGCGCTGCGAGCGATGCGTGGGGCGGTTCAGTGCCCGCGCACACGTCGGCGATGATCATCTCGCCGAGCGGATCGAGGTGCCCGCTCTCGACGAGGAGCCGATGCCACTCCGGCGCCACCGCTCGGTACAGCTCGATGGCCTGCGCGCCGAGGCCCGCACGGTCGCGGCCCATCTCGCTGCGCCACATGATCGCGTGCGCGAGAAACACAGCGCGGATCGGCGGCGTCCCCGACACCGGGCGGTCGAAGAACCGATTGGCGAGGACGACCTCGGCTTCATCCCACGGCGTCGGCACCCCGAGGCCCTCGAGCGCGATCCCGAGCGCGAACTTCGCGAACGGCGGAAAACGCGCGTGGGGCGCGAGCCAATCTCGCTCGCCGAGCTGGCGCTCGAGCTCGAGCGAGCGGACGCCTGCGAGGCGGAACGGCACGTACGACGTCGCCGCGATCGGCCACGTGGGGAGCAGCCGCGCGATGTGCTCGCCGCGACCGAGCCCGTCCCACGCTCGCGCGAGGAGCCCACGTGCTCCAGGCATCTCGTCGATCAACGTGCCGGCGATCAGCGCGAGCTCCGCGAGGTACTTCGCGTGATTCTGCTCGGCGCTCTCGCCGTGACCGACCAGGAAGAAGTCCGCTTCGTGCCGCGCGATCCACTCGCAAGCGCGCCGTCCGAGCGCCTCCGCGACCTCGAGCGACATCGCCGTACGTTACACCCGTTCGACGAGCACGCGCGTCGTGGTCGACGCCGACGGCGAATCGCAACGCTAGTTGCCGCCGAGCCAGGCGGACTACGCGATCGTGGTCACGTCCTGCCGAAACCGGGTCGCCGTCGAAGTACGAACGCGCCGCTCAATACAACGGCCAATCGGGCGGCCGCTCGATGATGCGTGCGTCCTCGTACGAGTAGCGATGTGGCGGCACGTAGTGGTGGCTCGGCGCGACCTCCACGACGGGCAGCAGCTCGACGTCGGCATACGTCTTGGGCCGCGCGACCATCACCGCGCAGCCAGCGGAGCGCACGATCGTCTCGGCGACAGATCCGAGCACGATGCGCTCGACGCCGGTGAGACCGACGCAGCCGACTACGATCAGATCTGCACCGACGCCTTCAGCGAGCCGCAGAATCTCTTTCTCTGGATCGCCGATCCGCGCGTGGACGAAGAAGTGAATCGTCTCGGCCGCTGGATCGCCGCCGAGCTCGTGCTCGATTCGCGCGGTGAGCGCCTGCTGCACTTTCTCGGCGTAGACATAGTCGACCTTCCGATCTATCGGGACGTTTGGAACGCCCGAGTGCGGGTCGATGATGCATGCGAAGTGGAACACGCGTCCGGCTGAATGCCGGGCGAGATCGATCGCGTAGCGCAGCGCGCTCCCCGCGCTGTTCGAGAAGTTGAACCCGACGACGACTTGAATGGGTTTGGTGGTCATATGTCTTCAATGTGTGCACCGCTGTTTCGGTCGCACCGGTTTTTTGCGTGCACGGTCGACTTCGGCGGATGACGCTGCGCTCCGGCGCACACTGACAATTTCCGACGACGTGTATCTCAAGCCGCGGGCCATCCTTGCCGATTTGAAATGTTCCGGACAGGTTCGGGCCAGGTCGGCCGTGCACCTTCCGCAGCATGGCGAAACGAACCGATGCCCATGCGATCTCGATCCCGACCGTCCTTCCTGCGTTGTTCTCGCAGCCGCCGACCCCGGTCGGCGCGTCTACAGACATCGCAACCATCCAAGCCGCCGTGCAAGATGCTGCGAGCTGGGTGCGACCCCTGCGAGCCGAGATCGGCCGCGTACTGGTCGGCCAGCACGCGCTCGTCGATCGCTTGATCGTCGCGCTGCTGGCAGGAGGTCATGTCTTGCTCGAAGGCTTGCCCGGCCTCGCCAAGACGCTCGCGCTCAAGACGCTCGCGCAGGTCATCAGCACCGACTTCCAGCGCATCCAGTTCACGCCCGACATGTTGCCGGCCGACATCGTCGGCA
>DASXEF010000900.1:0-7644 GCA_036490255.1 Kofleriaceae bacterium | reverse complement strand
TCGCGACGTCGTGATCTTCGACGACGCCGGCACGCACGCACTGCGTCGCGAGCACGCCCGGCGGCACGCCGATATCGACGACGACGATCTCGCCCGCGCGTGCGAAGCCCGGCGCGCTGACGAGCGCGGGTTTGACCGCGGCCATCGTGACCGTGCGTTGTGCCTCGACCGCGACGCCGAGCACGCGACCGGTATCGGTGTGGAGGCCCGACGGGATGTCGAGCGCGATGCGCTGCGGCGCGCGATTGATCGTCGCGATCACCTCGGCGAAGTGACCTTCGACCGCGCGCTCGAGCCCGATGCCGAACACCGCATCGATCACGACCACCGCGCCTTCGATCTCGGCGCGCACGCTCTCGAGCCGCTCCGGCGTATCCGCCATGCGAACGATGCCGCCGGCACGCTCGAGGACCGCGAGGTGCGCCGCGGCGTCGCCCTTGATCTTGTCGCGCGCGACCGCCAGATACGCGCACGCGTCGACGTCGTGGCCGAGCAGCACGCGCGCCGCGACGAAGCCATCGCCACCGTTGTTGCCGGGGCCGCACACGACGGCGATGCGATCGGCGCGCGACCACGAGATCGTCAACATCACCGCTTCGGCGACGCCGCGACCGGCGGTCTCCATCAGCGTGAACGCGGGGATGCCGACGTCGTCGATCGTCGCGCGGTCGAGCGCGCGCATCTCGGCGGCGGTGACGACCGGCCTCATACGCGGCAGGCGGCGGCGATCGCCGCGGCGATATCGTCCGCGTGCTGGCGGATCCGCGCTTCGTCGATGCCCTCGATCATCACGCGGACCTTGGTCTCGGTACCGCTGTAGCGCACGAGCACGCGGCCGTCGTCGCCGAGCTCTTTCTCGATCGCGGCGATCACGCGCTGGACGTCGGGCAGCTGATCGAGCGGGATCTTCTTGCCGACCGCCGTGTTGACCAGCACCTGCGGCGTGCGCGTCATCACCTGCGCGAGCTCCGACAGCGGCTTGCTCTCGGCGACCATGATCGCGAGCACGCGCAGCGCCGCGACGATGCCGTCGCCGGTCGTCGCGTGATCGAGGAACACCAGGTGCCCCGATTGCTCGCCGCCGAAGTTGTAGCCCTCTTTGCGCATCGTCTCGACGACGTAGCGGTCGCCGACTTGCGTGCGCACGAGCTTGCCGCCGACGCTCTTCATCGCGCGCTCGAGCCCGAGGTTCGACATGACGGTCGCCACCAGCGTCTGCTTCGCCAGCGTGCCGGCCGTGAGCATGCGCGTCGCGCACAGCGCCATCACGGCGTCGCCGTCGACGACGTTGCCGTGCTCGTCGCACATCACGCAGCGATCGCCGTCGCCGTCGAGCGCGACGCCGAGGTGCGCGTCGTGCAGCTTGACTGCCTCGCACATCGCCTCGGGATACAGCGCGCCGGCGCGCGCGTTGATGTTCTTGCCGTTCGGGTTCGTGTGGATCGCGATGACTTTCGCGCCGAGCTCCTCGAACACGGCCGGGCCGACGCGATAGCCGGCGCCGTGCGCGCCGTCGACGACGATGCGCAAGCCGTCGAGCGTCTTCGCCGCGGGGAACGTCGACTTGCAATAGACGACGTAGCGGCCGCGGGCATCGTCGAGCTTGCGGTTGTAGCCGATCTCGCCGGGTGCGGCGCGCTGCGCGTCGAGCTCGGGCGAGCTCATCAGCCGCTCGATCTCGAGCTCGACGTCGTCGGGGAGCTTGTAGCCGTCGCGCGCGAACACTTTGATCCCGTTGTCCTCGAACGGGTTGTGCGACGCCGAGATCACGACGCCCGCATCGCAGCGCATCGACGACGTGATGAACGCGATGCCCGGCGTCGGCAACGGGCCGGTCAGCCAGACGTCGGCGCCCATCGACACGATACCGGCCGCGAGCGCCGACTCGAACATGTAGCCCGACAACCGCGTGTCCTTGCCGATCGCGATTCGCGTGTGACGACCGGGCTGGCGCAACCGCGCGGCGATCGCCATGCCGAGACGCTGCACGGTCGCGCCGGTCATCGGCTCGAGGTTCGCCACGCCGCGCATGCCGTCGGTCCCGAACAGAGTGCGACTCATCAAAAACGGATTATCACGTTACGGCGCCGGCGCGGGCTTCGCCGGTGCGAGCTTCACGCGCTCTGGGGAAATCGTCGCGCCGATGCCGGGCGGCAGGCCCTCGAGCAGGACGTCGGCGTCGCGCGGCTTGGTGTCGGGAACTGCGAGCTTCACGTAGGCCGCGATCGACGCCTTCGCCTTCTCGACCTCGAGCAGCGCGCCGGTCAACGTCACGTTGACCTGCATCGGCGAGACCGTCCATTTCGCGGCGTCGATCGGGTTGGGCCCATCGCCTCGGATCGCGACGCCCATGCCTACGATCGCGCTGCGCACGAGCATCTCGTCGATCTGCACGGCCACGGAGACGCGCGGGCTGCCGATCACGTCGACGCCGTCCGGCGGCACGACCTGCGTCTCGGCGATGAAGCTTTCGGTCCGGCTCTCGATCGACATCGCCGCGGTCGGCACCGCCGAGAGCGTCGCGAGCGCGCTCTGCGCACCGCGGACTTGAATCGTCGCCGGGTTCGGCTTCGCGCTCGCCATGAAGAAGCCGTGTTGCGGCTGGCCGTCGGTCTTCGGCTCGACCACGACGATCTTCTCCGCGAGCTTGTCGACCGCGACGTGGATCGTGCGCGGCGTGATCGACGTGATCGTCAGGCCCGACGGCACGTGGATCATGTCCGGCGTGACCACCACGTTCGCGGAGTCGCCGCGCAGCAGGTCGATATCGACGCGCGGCACCTTCGTCTCGTCGAAGTGCTGCAGCCGGCGCCGAGGCCCGCGAATCGTGACGCGGAGCTCGTCGACGCGGTCGGACACGAGCACCTTGTCGTTCGGCAGCGAATAGCCGACACCGATCTTCGCGGTGATCTCCTGATCCTTGTCGGTGTTGACGAGCAGGAACACGGTGATCGCGAGCACGACCGAGAGAAACTTCAGCCCGACGTTGTCGAACAGCGCGCCGTGGATGAAGCGGCGAATCGCGCCGCGCTCGGGCGTCGGATCCGGCGGCGGCGGCGGGATCATCGGAATCCGCGACGACGTGCGCGCCGGTGCGCGGCCGAGCGAGCTCAGCGTCTCCTGGCGACCTCTCACGCCGCACCGCCCGGCGCGACGTGCACGCCCGACTTGCGCGACGACGCCGACACCGCTTCGGGCAGCTCGGCGCCGAGGCTCGCGAGCGCCTTGCCGACTTCGGCGGCCGCCGCGGCTTCTTCAGCCATGCCTTCGGCGCGACCGCCGCCGAACAAGCCGACGAGCGCGCGGCGCAGCATGACGGGTTCCAGGTCGCGTGCGATCGAGCCCTTGAAGCACAGCGAGATCTCGCCGCGCTCTTCGCTGACGACCACGACGACCGCATCGGTATCTTCGGTGATGCCGAGCGCCGCGCGGTGCCGGGTGCCGAACTCCGGCCCCAAGTCGGTCGCGCGCGACAGCGGCAGCAGCGCACGTGCGAGCTCGACGCGCAGCCCTTTGTTGATCACGACCGCGCCGTCGTGCAGCTCGTTGTCTTTCGCGGGCACGAACAGCGAGACCAGCAGCTGGCGCGACAGCACGGCGTCGATCCGCGTCGCGTCATCGACGAACGCTTCGAGCGCCGCATCGCGCTCGAACACGACGATCGCGCCCATCCGAGCGCGGGCGAGCTGCGCGCACGCGGCGACGACTTCGTCGACCGTTTGGGTCGCCTCGGTGCGGCGGCCGAACACCAGCACGTTCGAGCCGATGCGGCCGAGCGCGCGCCGGATGTCCTGCTGGAACACGACGATGATGAGGATGATGAAGTAGCTGATGAAGTTGTCGAGCAGCCACGACACCGTCGTCAGCTCGACCTTTTGCGCGATGAAGAACGCCGCGCCGATCAGCACGATGCCGACGATCATCTGCGCCGCGCGCGTGCCGCGGATCGTCAGCAGCAGGCGATAGATCACGTAATAGACCAGCGCGACGTCGACCACCGTGGTGATGACGGTTCCGACGGTCAGACCGTCGAGGAAGTGCTGGAACGACGCGGTCACGATCGCTTTCTTTGTTGTACGCGGTCCCCACGCGACCGGGCAAGGCAACGTTATCGACGCGCGGCGTTTTCTGTAAGCTCATTGCGATGGCCGAGCCGCGACCGCTTACCCCAGCCGGTGCCGCATACGCCGCGCGCTACGCCGCCGACGGTCGGCGCGGGATGATGAAGTTGCCGATCGTGATCGCGGTGATCGTCGCGTTCGGCCTCGTCACCGTCGCGCTCGTGGGCACGATCGAGCTGGCCGACGCGTCCTCGCTCGCCGTGATGGTCGTGTTGGCGAGCTTGTGGGCGGCGAGCGCGATCGCCGAGTACCGCCGACTCGAGCGAGTCGTCGTCGCCGCGCGTGACGACCAGACCCTGCGCTGGTCCGTGGTCCAGAGCACGGTTTCGGCCGCACGCGACGGCGTGCCGCACCCCGAGCTGAGGTTCAAGACGTTCTTGCACGTCATCACACGCGCGGAGCAGCTGTGATCGACGAGCCCGTCGCGCTGTCTGCCGCCGCGGTAGAGCTCGCCGCGACGAAGTCCGCCCGCAATCGACGCGCGGTCGCGGCGCTGCCCCTGACCGTGATGGTGCTGTTCGCGCTCGCGCTCGGCTTCGCGCGCGAAACCGGCCTGATCGTCATGATCGCCGTGGTCGGCGTGCTGTTCCCGGGCCTGGTCGCCACACACTTCATCGCCGGTGCGCGCCGATTGCGCAGGATCGCGCGCACCGCCCGCGACGATGCCAGCGTGCGCTGGTTTCTCGCCGATGGCGTCGTCGTGGCGTCGCGAGACGGCATGCCGCGCGCCGAGCTGACGTTCGCGATCGAGCGCGCGACCCAAAAGCAGCTCACCCGCGTGCCGGGCGCGCGCTTGCTGCCCTGAGACCTGCGCTACGCTCGCGCGATGGAGACCGCGCCGGCGCAGCTCGACCCCAAGGCGGTCGCACAGGCAGCGCTGCACATGGCCAACGGCGCGCGCGGGTTCGTGCGGCTGCCGCTCACGCTGATGGCGCTCGTCGCGGTGACCCTCGTCGTCACGAGCGTCACCGGGAGCCGGCCGGAGCTGTTGCCGACGATCCTCGTGGGCATCGCGTTTCCGGCGCCGGCCGCCGCGTACTTCTTTTTCAAGCAGCGCCGGCTCGCGCGGATCGCGGCGGTCGCGCGCACGAGCACCGACGTCACGTGGCAGCTCGACGGCTGGGTCGTCCGCGCGTCGCGGCCCGACCTGTCGTTCATCGTCGATCCGAAGGCACGACCGCTCGTAACGCGCTGACGTTGTGGATCCGGACGGCGTGCGCGCCCGCACGGATCGCGGCTTCACACGCGCGAACGCTCGCGCGGTCGAGCTCGAGCTCGCTCGGGTCTGGACCGAGGTCGGCGCGCAAGAATCGCTTGCGGCTCGGACCGACGATCACCGGCCGACCGAGCCGCCGCGCGAGGTCACCGGCGTGCGAGATCAGCGCATGGTTCGTCGCCGGGTCACCGCCTTTGCCGAAGCCGAGCCCCGGATCGACCCACGCGCGCGCCGCGACGTCGGCCGGCAACGCGGCGAGGCGCTCGGCGAGCTCGTCCGCGACCTCGAGCCACGTGACGTGGCGGCTCTCGTCGTGGAAGACCTCGCGCAAGCTCCGACCGCGGAGATGGCCGCAGATGTAGATCGCATCGCCGACCGCCGCGCCGATGTCGGGATCGAACACGCCGCCCGAGATGTCGTTGACATAGCTGGCGCCGGCCGCGACGGCCGCCCGCGCGACGACGGCCTTGGTCGTGTCGATCGACACGACGATGCCCTCGCCCACGAGCCGCTCGATCACCGGCATCACGCGGGCGAGCTCGGCATCGCTTGAAATCGCGATCGCGCGCGGGCCCGTTGCCTCGCCGCCGACGTCGACGATGTCGGCACCGTCGCGTGCGAGCTGCAAGCCGTGCGCGATCGCCGCATCGGTGCTCGCGTAACGCCCGCCGTCCGAAAACGAGTCGGGCGTGACGTTGACGACGCCCATGACGACCACGCCGGGCGGCTCGGTCAAAGCTACGCGGGTTCGGGCTTGCCGATCGGCGGGATCATCGACGGCCGCTTGCTGCGGTCCTCGGCGTCCGTCGTCGCGTCCTTGTCGGACTTGTTCTTCTTCGTGGTCGGCACCGGGCGCGTGATGCGCTCGCCGCGGAGCAGCAGATCGATGTCGTTGCCGTCGATCGTCTCGTGCTCGAGCAGCGCCTCGCCGATCGCCTCGAGCTCCTTGCGGTGCTCGGTCAGGATCTTCATCGAACGCTCGTGCTGTTCGGTCACGATGCGTCGGATCTCGGCGTCGATCCGTCGCGAGGTGTCTTCGCTGATGTGGTCGTGGTTCGAGAAGTCGCGGCCGAGAAACACCTCGTGCTTGCCGCTCGAGAAGTTCAGCGGGCCGAACTCGTCGCTCATGCCCCACTCGGTGACCATCGAGCGAGCGAGCTCGGTGGCGCGCTCGATATCGTTGCCGGCGCCGGTCGTCTTCTGACCGAACACGATCTCTTCGGCGACGCGGCCGCCCATCAAGATCGCGATCTGGTTCTGCGCGAACTCGCGCGTCATGTTGAGGCGATCTTCCGGCGGCAGTTGCTGGGTCAGGCCGAGCGCGCGGCCGCGCGGGATGATCGTGACCTTGTGGACCGGATCGGCTTCGACGCCGACGAACCGCGTGACCAGCGCGTGGCCGGCCTCGTGGATCGCCGTCGTGCGCTTCTCCTTCTCGGAGATGATCATCGAGCGCCGCTCGGCGCCCATCAGCACTTTGTCTTTGGCCTCTTCGAAGTCTTCGGCCTCGACCTTGTCCTTGTCGCGACGCGCGGCGATCAGCGCCGCCTCGTTGACCAAGAACTCCAGATCGGCGCCCGAGAATCCCGGGGTACCGCGTGCGACGACCTCGAGGTCGACACCGCCCGGCTTCTCTTTGTCGGCGAGCGGCACTTTGCGCGTGTGCACGGCGAGGATGCCGATGCGGCCGCGCAGATCGGGCCGCGGCACGACGATGCGGCGATCGAAGCGACCCGGGCGCAGTAGCGCCGGATCCAACACGTCGGGTCGGTTCGTCGCCGCGATGATGATGACGCCGTCGTTGGACTCGAAGCCGTCCATCTCGACGAGCAGCTGGTTGAGCGTCTGCTCGCGCTCGTCGTGACCACCGCCCAAGCCGGCGCCGCGATGGCGGCCGACCGCGTCGATCTCGTCGATGAAGATGATGCACGGCGCGTTCTTCTTGCCCTGTTCGAACAGGTCGCGGACGCGGCTCGCACCGACGCCGACGAACATCTCGACGAAGTCCGAGCCGCTGATCGAGAAGAACGGCACGCCGGCTTCGCCCGCGATCGCGCGCGCGAGCAGCGTCTTGCCGGTGCCCGGCGGGCCCATCATCAACACGCCCTTCGGAATGCGGCCGCCGAGGCGCGTGAACTTCTTCGGATCCTTCAAGAACGCGATGATCTCTTCGACCTCGTCCTTGGCTTCCTCGACGCCGGCGACGTCCTTGAACGTCACCCGGTTCTGGTGATCGCTGAGCAGCTTTGCCTTCGACTTGCCGAACGACATCGCCTTGCCGCCACCGGACTGCAGCTGGCGCATGAA
>DASXEF010000822.1:0-2820 GCA_036490255.1 Kofleriaceae bacterium | reverse complement strand
ATCGCTCGGGTCGTCGTCGGCCGGACGCTGTGGCGCCGGCGGCGATCCGCACGCGACGATCAAAGCAAGCGCAGCCCAACGCATCGGCTCGCACAGTAGTAGCGCATCTTTCGGCTGTCACCTTCTCGACACACGATGGTGACGGCGCTGCGACGTCGATTTGTTCCGATGTCGGTTCGTGCGTCTCGTTTGCCTTATCCTGTTCCTGCCCGCGATCGCGATCGCACAACCCGTCGGATCCGATGCGCCGCCCGCATCTATAGATGGAGGGTCTGCCGCGCCGATGCCGAGCGCACCGGCGCCGACCTCGTCGCTCGCGACACCTGCGATCGCGGCGCCGGCATCGCCGCAAACGTCGACCGATGTCAGCCAATCGCGTACGCCCGACAACGAGCCGTGGTCGTTTCGGCCGGGCGGCTTCATCCAGGAGCAGTACCGCGCGAAAGAGAACAGCGTCGTGCAGAACGATCAGGACGGCTTCCGGCTCGCCCGCGCGCGTCTCACGGCGAGCGGCGCCGGCAAGATCGGCGGCTTCCTGCTCAGCTCGTACTTCGAGATGGAGCTGCAGCCGCAGTTCTCGCTCTACGACGCGTACGTCTCGATCACGAAGCCGCTGCCGCACGACGGCGTGCTGACGCTCGATCTCGGCCAGATGCGCGTGCCGCTGTCGCGCCAGCAGTTGATCTCGGATACGCGGCGCGCGTTCGTCGACGCGGCGCAGATCGCGACGATCGCGCCCGATCGCGATCTCGGCGTGAAGCTGTGGTACGTGCCGTCGCAGCTGCACATGGTTCGCCTCACCGGTGGCGTATTCAACGGCGAAGGTCGCGACCAGATCCAGAACATCAACGAGCGCTACTTGTGGGCGGGCCGTATCGAGGTCACGCCGTTCGGCGACGTCGAGCCGTATGCGGAGTCGGCGTTCGCCGGCAACTGGCTGACGTTCGCATTCAACGCCGGCCACAACGTGCTCACGCCAGGCGTTTACGAGGAGAAACAGATCACGTGGGGCTACGACGTCTCCGGCTGCTGGCGCGGGTTGTCGGGCTCGTTCGAGTACTTACAGGTCAACCACTACTACGAGGGTGACTCGACGAAATTTCCCGGGAAGGACTATCACGCGAACGGCTTCGACGCGCAGCTCAACTACATGCTACCGCTCGAGCTCTACCGCGGCACCAAGCTCGAAATCGGCGCGCGCGTCGAGGAGATCGATCGCGACGATACCGACCCGATCGAGATGCCCGGTGACCCGAATCAATCGTTGCGAATCTATACCGCCGTGATTTCCTATTACCTGCGCCAGCATCAGATGAAGATCCAGCTCGCCGGCTATCACGTCACCGAGATCGAGAACCGCACCGCGACCGGCGCGGACGCGACGTATCCCGACGATCAGATCCTCGTGCAAGTCACCTATCGAGCGGAGTAACCATGCGCGCAATCATTCTCATCGCCGTGCTTGCGGGCTGCGTCAAAGGCAATCCGATCGACTACGGCGACTTCGTCGGGATCGGTGGCACGATCGCGATCGCCGGCTGTCCGTACTCGTTCACGACGCAACCCGGCGCCGAGCCGCCGAAGGTCACGAGCGACGTGTTCGGCACCGATCCGACGCCGATGCAGATCCACCTCAGCTTGATGACCGATCCCAAGACCTCGGTCGTCGCGCAGTGGCGCACGAACGACGAGACCACGCTGTCGGCGAACCTTCGCTACGCGCAAGGTGCAGGGCTCACCGCCGATCAGCTGACGAACGTGGTGCCCGGCTACGAATTCGGCTTTCGCGCCGGCGGTACCGACGGCGAGCAGCACGTGTTCACGATGCACCAGGTCCACCTGTGCAACCTCGCGGCCGGCACGACCTACAGCTACCAGGTCGGCGGCCATAACCCGTACGACAACACCGATCACTGGTCGGACGTGTTCACGTTTCACACCGCGCCGGACGTCGACGCGAACCCGGACGCCGAGGTCCTGCTCGGCTTCGTCGGCGACAGCCGCGGTGGCTACGACGTCTGGCAACAGCTCGTCACGCTGCTGCAGGCGCGCGCGCCCGATCTGATCCTGTACTCCGGCGACGCGGTGACGCTCGGCCTCACGCAGTACGAATGGGACGAGTTCTTCTCGGAAGCGCAGCCGCTGCTCGCGACGGTGCCGATGATCTACGCCGAGGGCAATCACGAGGCGAACGCGGTGAACTTTTTCTCGCAGATCGCGCTGCCCGGCGATCAACAGAACTACGGCACCGACTACGGCTACGCGCACGTCACGGTCGCGAACGATTCGCCGGCCGCACCCGACGATCTCGCCGGCGCGACCAAAGATGCGATCGCGAGCGACTTCGCAGCGAGCGCGACCGCGCGGTGGAAGATCTTGATGCATCACCAGCCGATGTTCTCCGCGTCGACGATGCACGGCTCGAACATCATGCTGCAGCAGCTGTGGCAGCCGCTCGTCGATCAATACGCGATCGATCTCGTGCTCAACGGTCACGATCACGACTACGAGGTGTCGTTCCCGCTCGTCGGTCAAGCCGTGCAGGCGACGAACGCGACGGGCACGGTGTACGTCGTCGCCGGCGGCGCGGGCGCCGAGCTGTATCAGAACGGCCAAGGCTTCTGGACCGCGTACTCCGAGAGCACGTACTCGGCCGCGACGATCGACGTGCGCCGCGATCAGATGACGATGACGGCGTTCCGCCAAGACGGCACCGCGATCCCGACCGGATTCTCGAAGTCGAAGGACTAATGCGGGCGTTGCTCTGCGTGGTCGCGCTGTGCGCCGTCGCGCGCGCCGATGCCGAGCACGACGCCGACC
>DASXEF010000758.1:0-6572 GCA_036490255.1 Kofleriaceae bacterium | reverse complement strand
TCGGCCACAAACAGCACGCGGCGGCGGCGTGCACGCAATGTCACTTCACGGCGGCGAAGCCGATCGCGCACGCGCGCTGCATCGGCTGCCACGACGGCGCGAAAGCGACCGCGATGACCGCGTGCACGACGTGCCACGTCGCCGCCGTCGGCAAGCCGCATCCGCCCGAGCTGCGGCCGCTGCAGAACTCGATCGGATCGATCTTCTCGCACGCCTCGCACGCGAAACGCTCGCAAGCCGGCCGCGAGTGCAAGACGTGCCACGCGCCGATCACGCAGACCGACGATGTCGAGCTGCCGCGACCGACCGTCGCCGAGTGCGCGACGTGCCACGACGGCAAGCAGGCATTCGCGACCACGATCGCGTGCACGCGCTGTCACGCGGCGCCGAACAAAGGCGAAGCGTTCGACGTCGCGCGTCCCGAAGCGCGGTTCTCGCACGCCGGTCCGCACGCGCAGCTCGTCGCCGGCCAGCCGTGCGCGAGCTGCCACGCGCTCGACAAGACCGGCGAGGCGATGGCGCCGGGTCACGCGCAATGCACCGGCTGTCACGACCACGCGATCGATTTCGGCGCGCGCTCGCCGAAGATCTGCGGCGCGTGTCATCTCGCGACCGAGCCCTGGCGGCACCTCGCCGCCGATCGACCGCCGCCCGATGCCTCCGAGCTCGGTGCGACGCTCGATCACGACAAGCACCCCGGCGACTGCACGACCTGTCATCGGCTACGCACGAAGACCGCCGAGCTGCAGCTGCCGCGCGGTCACGCGGCGTGCGCCGGCTGTCACCAGACGACCGCACCGAAGCTCGACGATTGCGTCGGCTGTCACGCGCTCGGCCGCGTCGCCCAGCGCATCGCGAACCGCGCCGCCGATCCATGGTCGGTACGCGCGACGTTCCAGCACGCGCCGCACCAGACGTCGACGTGCACGAGCTGCCACACCGATCTCCACGGCGCCGACGTCGCGCAGCTCGCCGCGCCGACAAAGCCGACGTGCGCCTCTTGCCACGACGGTCGCGCCGCGTTCAGCTTGACCGGAACGACGTGCCGGAAGTGTCACAGCCGCTAGCGCCGCGTTCGCACCGCGCGTTCGTGATCGCGACCTGCGCGGTGATCGGCGGTGCGTTCGCGTACGCCGCATGTGATTGGGGGCAATGGCCGCGGCTCGCGTACATGCCGATCCAGCGCGCGTTCAGCTTCCACGTCCCGGCCGGCACCGTCGCGATGCTGTATCCCGGCATCGTGTTGTGGGGCGTCAGCGGCGCGGCGACCGGCGCGTTCGTCGGCGCGCTCGCGTGCATGGCGTGGAAGAAGCCGTGGCCGACGCGCGCGCTCCAGCTGCTCGGCGGCTGGGCGTTGACGGCGCTGTTGCTCGCGGGCGCGTATTACACGTGGAGCTTGTGGCCGTGGTGAGCACACGCTCGATGTCGTTGCGCATACGAACGCGCTGAAGAGCTCTTCGATGCGCTGCAGGGCTTACGCCGGCCGATCATCGAACGACAATGGACCAGAACGGCGCCAGCCGACGCGCAAGAGCCACGTGCGTGGCCGCTTCGTCGGCGGTTCGATCGCGACGAGCTCGCCGATAAACGCGTTCACCCGAATCGGCGTCTGCCAGCCCCGGAACCACGCGCCGCTCGAATACGGATCGATCCAGCCGGCGAAGAAGCGCTTGGCGACAGCCGCGTGATGTTTGCGATCGAGCAGCACGTAGCGCAGCGTGTTGCGAAGCTGTGCCGGCGAGCGCAACGCGACGGCGTGGTAGCGCGGCCCGAAGAACTTGCCTGTACGTTTTAGTGCCGTATTCAAGCGGCGCGCGCGCCGGATCGCGAGGCCCTGCACGCCGCGCGCGAGCGTCATCGCGTCTTCGGCCTCGCCGATCGGCGGCGTCTCGGCCCCGAGTCGCCGTCGTCAGCTGGCTCGTCAGCGCCGCGCGCTGAATTCCCAGACGCGGCCGTCGGGGTACAGCTCGACGTCGGCGCCGCCGTTGTCGAAGCTGAACGACTGCAAGAGTGGAATGTTGCTATCGATCGCGTTGAACTGCAGCCGCACCTGCGTGACGGGCGAGCGCAGCCAGATGCCGATCATCGCGACCTCGCTCGGCAGCCGCTCGAACGGCATCTTCGACAGCGGGAACGTGCTGATCGTCGCGTCGCCGTCGACCTCGACGGGTCTGGGACCGGCGACGCTGCCGAGGCCGTCGAACCACCACCGCGTCGCGCGCGTCGGGTCGTCGGGGTCGGGCACGTAGATCGCGAGCTCGCCGGGCTTGATCGCGACCTTGAGCACGACGAGCTTGTCGCGCGGCGTGCCGATCGCTTTCGCGATCGCGTCGATCGCGTGAGCGGCCGCGCCGGGCTGGCGGAGCAGATCCATCGGCGGCTTGCCGCAGCCTGCGAGCGCTGCGATGACCACGACGAATCGCATCATCGTTAGCTTGTAGCACACGATTTCGTGCGACCGGCCGCCGGCTCGCGGCTCAACCCTGCATGAACCGCCTCGTCTTGCTGTCGCTGCTGCTACCCGCCTGCCTCATCAACACGCCGTCCGGCGACGATAGCGGCGACGACGACGGCAACACGCAGACGCAGATGGACGTCGACCAGTGGAACCAGCTGGTCACGCAAGACGACATGCGGCGCACGCAGTTCCTCGGCAATAGCTTCGGCGCGCTCGCGCCGGTCGGCAACCAGCTCTATTACCAGGACGAGACCAACTACAGCCCGGTGCTCTATCGCTACGACCACGCGAGCGGCTCGACGATCCACTACGAGTTCTCGATCGGCGGCGGCGACGACACGAACATGCGCGCGTCGAGCAACCTCGTCGTCACCGCCGACGACTCCGATGATCCGGTGACGTTCTACGCGTACGACGCGACGCAGGCGAACCAGGTCGCCGACAGCACGCAGCTACCGGCGCCGGAAGGCGCGAAGTACGACGCGTACGCGGTCGACGGCACGACGGTGTACTTCGTCGATCAATCGACCGAGGGCCAGACCACGTTGCTGCGCTGGATCCCGGGCTCGAGCCAGGCACCGGCCGCGGTGACGACGCTCGAGAGCGATGGCGTCGACGTCGGCGAGTTCGAGGACTTCGACGTCAGCGGCGACACGATGGTATTCGTCGAGAGCGGCCGCGTGTGGACGCTCGATCTGTCGACGCAGACCGCGACGCCGCTCGACAACTCGATCCAGGTCAACGGCGAGCTCGACTTCGAGAGCGACGGCGTGATGTTCGCCGACGAGAACAACGACCTGCAGTTCTTCGCGTACGCGACGAAATCGATCACCGATGTCAGCGCGAAGATCGACGCGCACATGTTCCCGCTCAACATGACGTTCGCGAGCGCGTCGCAATACGACAACACCGACGCCGGCTTTGCGCGCTGGAACAGCGACGTGATCTATGTCGGCGACCAGGGCCTGTTCGCGTACGACATGACCGCCGACACCGTCACCGCGATCGTGCTGTCGCCGGACCTCGCCGATCTCACGATCGACTACGTGCAGCCGGTCGTGCTCGACGACGGCACGCTGTTCGTCACCGGCTTGACCAGCAACGAGGGCGACGAAGGTGCCGACGGCCCGGTGTACGAGATCGCGCTGTCGTCGATCAGCGGGACGTGAGCGCCGACGCGAGCGCCAGCACGGTGGCATCGTCGCCGCGCTTACCGGCGAGCTGCACGCCGATCGGCAGCCCGCTCGCCGAGCTCGCGACCGGGATCGAGATCGCCGGTGCACCGACGACGTTTTGCATCGCGGTGAACGACGCGAAGCCTTTCAACGCGGCGAACGCGTGCTCGTACGGCGGGCCGAGAAAGCCGAGCTTCGGCGCGGGCTCGGTCGTGACCGGCGACAGCAAGATGTCGTACGGCAGCGCGCGATAGGTCTTCGCGAACGCGCGGAGCCGGCGCATCGCGCGCCACGTCGCACCGAACGCGAAGTGCTCGAGCAAGCCCGTCGTCCACCAGTCGAGCTTCGATCGGTCGAAGCCGCGATGCATCATCAGTCGCGCCGTCTTGATCTGGAGCCACGTGACGAACGGCCAGTAGGTCAGGAAGTCGTCGAGCTGCGCTTCGGTCATCGGCGGCGCGATCGCGTCGACGGCGTGACCGAGCGCGCGACACGCATCGACCGTCGCGTGGACCGCCGCTGTCGTCGCCGGATCGACGGCGACGACAGCGACCGGCGAGCGGTCCCACCAGCCGATTCGCAACGCGCGTGGCTCGGCGCGCTCGATGCCGAGCGCGTGCCAGAACGCGAGCGTGTCGTCGATCGTCGCGGTCAGCACGCCGTCGACCGCGATGTTGATCGGCAACAGCTTCGAGCCCGGCATGTCGGCGATGCCGCGCGAGACTTTCCTGCCGACGCAACCGCACAAGCTCGCCGGGATCCGGATCGAGCCGCCGCCGTCGCTACCATGCGCGATCGGCACGACGCCGCCGCCGACGAGCGCGCCGGCGCCGCCCGACGAGCCGCCGGTCGTGCGCTCGGCATCGAACGGATTTCTCGCCGGCGGCCGGCCTTCGGGCTCGGTCGTCGCGGTCAAGCCGAGCTCCGGCGTCGCGCTCTTGCCGAGGATCACGAAGCCCAAGCGTCGCAGCGTCTTGACGAACGGATCGTCGCGCTTCGAGATCGTGCTGCACTTGGTCCCCCACGCGATCGGCATGCCCTTCACGTGCGAGAGGTCTTTGACGAACGTCGGCACGCCGCTGAACGGCCCGTCGACCGGCGGCTCCGCGAGCGCCTCGGCATAGCGCTCGGCGACGACCGCACCCGGCGGTATTTTCGCGATCGCCGCTTCGATCGCGTCGCGGCGCGAGACTTCGCCTCGACGAATCTGGTCGGCGAGCGTCATGATCGTGCGGCTTGCAGCTTCGCCGCGATGTCGCGCAGCCGCTGGTGCAGCGCGTGCGCTTGATCCGCGAGCTCGACGAAGCCGGCCTCGCGCGCGAGCTGCGCGAGCTGCTCCGATTGCGCCGACAGCGACGTCGTTTCATCGGCGACGTGTTTCGGATCGCGATCCGCGAGCCCCTGGTTCATGTCGGCGACGCGCGCGGCGATGCCGTGCATCGCGGCGACGAGCTCCTGGAGTTTTTCATTGCGCGTCTTGAGCTGCGGCGCGTGCTCGACGACTTGCTTGCCGAGCGTCTCTTGCTTGCCGCGCACGTCGATGATGGCCGCGACGAGCCGTTGTGCCGCTTGCTGCAAGCGCTGCTCGCTCTGCGCGAGCTCGTCGAGCGTCGCTTTCGCACGCTCGAGGTGCTTCACGGTATCGACCGGCGAGCGCAAGAACAGCTCGCCGAGCCGCGTGTACGTCGCGAGCTCCGCGTCGAGCTCGGTGGCCACGGTCACGAGTGCAGACTCGGGCTTCGCCATGCAAGCGAGCGTAGTAGGCTCGGCGCGTGAAAGACATCGCCGTCGTCTCGTATTGTCGGACCGGAATCGCGAAGGCGCAGCGCGGTGCGCTCAACCACACGCACGGCATTCCGATGACCGCGCACGTGTTGCAGCAGGCGATCGCGCGCGCGAAGCTCGAGCCCGGCGAGATCGAAGACGTCGTCGTCGGCTGCGGCTTGCCCGAAGGCGCGACCGGTCACAACATCGCGCGCAACGCGGCGCTCGATGCCGGGCTCGGCAACCACGTGCCCGGCATGACGATCAATCGCTACTGCGGCTCGGGTCTATCGGCCGCGTCGATCGTCGCGAATCGGATCGCGGCCGGCGAAGCGACGATCGCGATCGCCGCGGGCGTCGAGAGCATCTCGCTCGGCCAGTTTCACTTGAACCTCAACGACTTCTTCTACGCGCCGCTGCAGCAGCGCATGCCGGCCGTCTGGTGGACGATGAACCAGACCGCCGACTTCGTCGCGAAGAAGTACAACATCTCGCGCGAGGCGCAGGACGCCTACGTCGTGCGCAGCCAGCAGCGCGTCGCCGCGGCGACCGCGGCCGGCGTGTACGCGCACGAGATCGTGCCGTTCACGACCACGATGAAGATCACCGACAAGGCGACGAACACGAGCCACATGCAGGAGGTCACGCTCGATCGCGACGAAGGCCCGCGCCCCGACACCACGATCGAGAAGCTCGCCGCGCTCAAGCCGGTCTATCCTGGCGGCACGACCACAGCGGGCAACGCGTCGCAGCTCTCCGACGGCGCCGGCGCGGTCGTGATGATGGACGCCGACGCGGCGGCGAAGCGCGGGCTGCCGATCTTGGGGCTGTTTCGCGGCATGCAGCTCGCGGCGGTGCCGCCCGAAGAGATGTCGATCGCGATCGCGCCCGCGATCGAGAAGCTGATCGCGCATCACGCGATCAACAAGGCCGACGTCGATCTGTGGGAGCTCCACGAAGCGTACGCGGTGACCACGCTCTACAACCAGGCGAAGCTCGACACGCCGTGGGAGCGCACGAACGTCAACGGCGGCGCGGTACCGCTCGGCCATCCGTACGGCATGTCGGGCATCCGCTACTTGGGCTCGACGCTGCTCGAGCTCGGCCGCCGCAACGCGAAGCGCGCCGTCATCGGCGTGTGCACCGCCGGCGGCATGGCGACCGCGGCTTACCTC
>DASXEF010000714.1:0-3766 GCA_036490255.1 Kofleriaceae bacterium | reverse complement strand
TGGATCGCATGCGCGTGCAGCTCGCCGAGCGCGACGCGCGCATGCAGCAGATGCTCGCCGGCATCGCGCACGAGGTCCGTAATCCACTCGCCGGCATGACGCTGTTCGCCGGCATCTTGCGCGACGAGGTGCCCGAGACCGACGAGCGGCGCGGCCACGTCGACAAGATCCAGCGCGAGCTCGACTACCTCGAGCGCGTGGTCAGCGAGTTCCTCGAGTTCGCGCGCAGGCCCAAGCCGGAGCTCGCGCCCGTCGAGGTCGACGAGCTGCTCGCCGAGGTCGCGCAGCTCGCGTCGACCGCCGACATCGAGGTCAAGGCGACGACCGCGCTCGCGACGCTGCACGGCGATCGCGGCCAGCTCCGCCGCGCGCTGCTCAACCTCGCGCGGAACGCGGTGCAAGCCGCAGCCGCGGCCGGTCACACCGGGGCCGAGTGTGTCGCGATTCGCGCGGCCCGCGACGGCGACGCCGTGGTGCTGAGCGTGTGGAATCGCGGCAAGGAGATCGCACGCGACATGACGACCAGCGGCAAGCTGTTCGAGCCGTTCTTCACGACGCGCGAGAAAGGCACCGGGCTCGGGCTCGCGTTCGTCCGCGACATCACGCGCGATCACGGCGGCAGCGTCGAGGTTACGAGCGAAGAAGGCGAGACGACGTTCTCGCTCCGGCTGCCGGCGTGATCAGCGCAGCCGCGACTTGAGATCGGCGATGTCGCGCTCGCAACGCGACACGCGCTTGACGAGGGCGTCGCCATCGCCGATCGGGCTCAGGCGAGAGTGAAGTCGCGCCGCAGATCCGAGATCCCTTGCTCGACTCCGACGAGCCTGCTGTCGACGAGATCGACTCTGAGCTCGATCCGATCGAAGCGGGCATCGACGCCGTCGAAGCGGGCATCGACGCGTTGCTCGAATCGGTCGAGCCGCGCGTTCGTGCCGCGAATCTCGTCGCGAATATCGCGCAAGATCTGAACCGTGATGTCGTCGGTCTCCATGTCGGCTGCTCCATTGTATCGAGTCGGACGCGCGTCGCTACAGCAAATTGAATGCCGTCGCCAACCAGGCGCAATTGCGTATCGCGTTCGTCGCGTCCGGCCGGAGCTCGGCCGGATCTCGGCCGGACATCGGACGGTTCGGACGTAACCGACACGTTCGTTGCCGCACGAGACCGCGCGTGATTGGCTAGCGCGATGCGCTGGCTCGTCGCGATCGCCGTCGTCGGCTGTGGAGGGCACGACGCTGTCGCGCCCGATGCCGACGTCGACGCTGGATGCTCGCTCGCGCAGATTCCGCTGGTCGAGCAGCCATCGCGGCTCTACGTGTCGGTGCAATACGACGCCGCACCGGCACTGCTGGTCGTCGATACCGGCAGCCAGCTCACGTTCTTGCAAGAGCCGCTGGGATCCACAGATCCGCAACCAAATGCCGGATCCGTCGAGCTCGGCTGCGAGACGCTCGAGCTCATCGGCCGGCCCGAATCGCCGTTTCCGCCGGTCGGCGACGTGCCGGTCATCGGGACGTTCGGCGACGATCGGTTGAGCGCGGGGCCGAGCAAGCTCGACGTCGCGAACGCCGTCGCCGAGTTTCACGCGCCCGGCGATCACTTCGCGGAAGCCGCGAGCTGGCCGGCGACGCAGCTCGCGTGGCCGGCAGGCTACGCGGTCGTCGATGCGACGCTCGACGGCACGCCGCTGCAATTGCAGCTCGACACCGGCGCGTTCGACACCGTCTGGGTCGGCCAAGCCGCGCAGCCCGGCGACACCGAGGTCCAGACGACCGACGCGTACGGCGATCCGATCACGCTCTACATCGGCCACGCGACGCTGACGATCGGCACGTGGTCGGGGACGATCGAGATCGCGCGAGCGCCATCGTTTCCATCGTTCACGCAGACGTGGCAGCAGCTCGATGCGAACGTCGTCGGCTTGTTCGGACTGTCGTCGCTCGGCAGCGCGATCGTGCTCGACGGCAACCAGCTCAGCTTGGATCTGCCGTAGCGCGCTCGAGCTCTGCGCCGGAGCTGGGCCACACGTTCGGACGTCAGCGCTCGACGATCGTCGCCGCCGGTAGCGTCGCGTCGAAGACTTCGCCGGCGGCCCAGCGCTGGAGCAGCGACGCCCAGTCGTCGGCAAAGCCGAGCTTCAGCTCGAACCACGTCATCGCGTAGCCGTCGCCGTTGCTGCGCACGAGCAACGACGTGCCATCGATGACCTCGACCGTCGCGACGTCCGCGCGCGCGATCGCGTACTCGACGCGAGGGCCGCCGCCGGTCACGCGGCCGACCGCCATCAGGATCGCCGAAACGAGCCCGCCGAGGCTCGGCAGTGTCGGCCCGTACGACGTGCGCAACACGACGATGCGGCGATCGGTGAGCACGAGCTCGTGCAACACGGTTTCGCGCGCCGGTCGTCCGAGGTCGCGAGCAGCGGCGCGACGAAGGACGTGCTCGCCGTCCGCCAACACCAACTTCGCCATCGCGCTCGAGTGTACCATCCACTTCGCGCATGCCGACGATCCTCATCATCGACGACAACGAGACGGTGCGCGAAGGCCTCGCGCATGTCGTGAAGAAGCTCGGCCACGAAGCGGTCGTCACGTCGAGCGGTGCGGCCGGGATCGCAGCGTTCAAGCAAAGGCCGGCCGACTTCGTGATCACCGATCTCAAGATGGAAGGCACGACCGGCGTCGACGTGTTGAAGTCGATCGTCGCGCTCGATCCCGACGTGCCGATCATGATCATCACCGGGTTCGGCACCGTCGAGACCGCGGTCGAGGCGATGAAGCTCGGCGCGTTCGACTTCGTGACCAAGCCGATCCAGACCGAGGTCGTCAAGCTCAAGGTCATGCGCGCGCTCGAGCTCGGCGCCGAGCGGCGCAGCCGGCGCAAAGCCGACGCGCAGGTCGCGTACTTCGTCAGCGAGACCGACGGCAAGTTTCCCGATCTCGTCGGCACCGGCGACAAGATGGCGGTCGTGCGCCGAACCGTCGAGAAAGTCGCGGCGAGCGATACGACCGTGTTCATCGCCGGCGAGAGCGGCACCGGCAAGGAGCTGGTCGCGCGCGCGATCCATCGGCTCGGCAAGCGCGCGAACGGGCCGTTCATCAAGGTCAACTGCGGCGCGCTGACCGAGACGCTGCTCGAGAGCGAGCTGTTCGGCCACGAGAAGGGCTCGTTCACCGGCGCGATCAAGCAGAAGCTCGGCCGCTTCGAGCTCGCCGACGGCGGCACGCTGTTCCTCGACGAGGTCGGCGACGTCCCGCCGTCGATGCAGGTCAAGCTGCTGCGCGCGCTGCAGGAGCAAGAATTCGAGCGCGTCGGCGGCGAATCGCCGATCAAGGTCGACGTTCGCGTCGTGTCGGCGACCAACAAGAACCTCGACACCGAGGTCGCGACCGGCCGGTTTCGCCAAGATCTGTTCTTCCGGCTGCACGTGCTGCCGGTGACGCTGCCGCCGCTGCGCGAGCGCCGCGAGGACATCCCGCTGTTGGTCTCGCACTTCGTCGCGAAGCTCGGCCCGAAAACCAACGCGCGCGTCCGCGCGGTCAGCGACGCCGCGCTCGGCCGCATCATGGCGTATCACTGGCCGGGCAACGTGCGCGAGCTCGAGAACGCGATCGAGCAATCGCTGGTGTTCGCCGAGGGCGACGAGATCCAGCCCGCCGCGCTGCCGCAGTTCCTGCAGGGCGGCGCCGAGGAGGATCGCCTCGATGCGCTCGGCGAGCGCGGAGGTCTGGCGGCGCAACTGGCGTTCGAGTATCCAGCCGCGGGC
>DASXEF010000711.1:0-1925 GCA_036490255.1 Kofleriaceae bacterium | reverse complement strand
CCAGACGTCGTCGGTATACGGCGCGGTCGGTCGCGCTTCGTGGCCGATCCGGCCGATCGTCGCGGAGAACTCGACGCTCGCCGCCGCGACGTCGCTCGTGCCTTCGAGCGGCGCGGCGTGCGCCGGCGTCGCGGTGCACGCGAGCGGCACGTGGCCTTCGCCGCACAACAGGCCGCTCGTGCCGTCGAGGCCGATCCAGCCGGCGCCGGGCACGTACGCTTCGGCCCACGCGTGCAGATCGACGACATCGCGCGACACGCCGCGCGGCTCGTCGGGCAGCATGCCTTCGTCGGCGAGCTGCACGAGATAGCCCGATGCGAAGCGCGCCGCGATCCCGCGCATGCGCAACAGCGCGACGAGCAACGCCGCCGAATCGCGACAGCTGCCGCGCCCGTTCGCGAGCGTCTCTTCGGGCGTCCAGATGCCGGGCTCGTCGCGGATCACGTATGCGACGCGGCCGCGCACCGCGGCGAGGATCGCGACCAGCATGTCGACGAGGCCGCCGCGTGCCGGCAGGTCCTTGCTGAAATTCGTCGCGAGCCGGCCCATGCGATACGCCGGGTCCGACAGATCCAAGAAGCTCGCGAGCTCGTTGTTGTCGGGATACGTGAACGGCACCTGCTTCGCGCGGTCGTCGACGAGAAAATCGAACGGATTGATCGGCGCGATGTCGAGCGCGAGCTCCACACCGAGCGCGAGCTCGGTCGTGGGTTGCCCGGCCTTGAAGGTCACGCGCGCGACGTGATTGCCGTGCGCATCGCGTTGCCAGTGCACGCGATGCTCGGGAGAGATCGTCAGCGCGTACGACTCGACGCGAGCGCGCGTGTGATCCGCCGGCCGCAGCCGGATCGTCTGCGGTCCGAGCAACGCCGGCCGCGGATAGACGTAGCGGCTGCGATGCTGGACGACCACGCGCACGCCAACGTTTTAGGCCGCATGCTCGGCGCGATCAATCGATAGACCCAGGTAGCGCGTGCGCTTGAGCCACTGCGCCAGCGTGAACGCGACGACGTCGCTCGTGCGGCGGATGTCGCCGGTGACTAGGTTTCCCGCGACATCGAGCTCGGTCGCGATCGCGATCGCTTCGATCGTCGTCTTGTCGTCCATGTTCTCGAGCACGGCGTCGAGCTCGAGCATGCGCGCGAGCACGGCTTCCACGAGCGGACAGCCTCGGTGCGTTTCGGTGGGTCTCCAGGGTTGCATGACTGTGGGTAAAGCAGCGGTCGTGCCAGCTGGAACGTGCGCCTGCGCGCGGCGCAAATCCGCACGGCGAGCGGATTGCCGACCGAGTTATTTCGAACACATCAGCATCTCTCATCGAGCCCGAGCCCGAGCCGCAGGCTGGAGCCCGAGCCCGATCTTCCTCTTCTGAGCTATGAGCTGCGGTTCGGAGAAACGGTTGAATTTCGGGCTCGGCTGACGCTGATCGGATCGCTTCCGACGGCTCGGCCACGGCTGACGCGTATCCGAGCGGCATTGCCGCTTAGCGCGCGACTGGCGCGCCGAGCTTGAGCCGCTGATGCTCTGCGAGCGTGCACTTGTTCTGCACGACGATGATGCCGACATCTTCGAGCTGCTTCGCCGCTTCGTCGTTCTTGATCCCGAGCTGGAACCACACGACCTTGGGTCGCGGCTGCATCGCGAGGATATCCGGCACGTGGGCGAGGATCGCATCCGGGCGACGAAACACGTCGACGAGATCGATCGGCATCTGCAGATCCGCGAGCGCCGCGCGCACCGGCTGATCGAACAGCTTGTCGCCGACGAGCCGCGGGTTGACGCCGTAGATCTTGTAGCCCTCGTCGAACAAGTACTCGGGCACGTAGAACGCCGCTTTATCCGGCTGCGTGTGGATTCCGAGGACCGCGATGCTCGGCGACCCGACCAAGATGTCCTTGATCTGGGCATCCGTGAAACTGGCCATG
>DASXEF010000710.1:0-23774 GCA_036490255.1 Kofleriaceae bacterium | reverse complement strand
CAACTGTACGGCGCTGCCCGAAGCGCTGCTCGAGAGCGAGCTGTTCGGCCACACGCGCGGCGCGTTCACCGGCGCGGCCAGCGCGCGGCCGGGCCTCATCGTCGAGGCAAGCGGCGGCACGCTGTTCCTCGACGAGATCGGAGACATGTCGCCGCCGTTGCAAGCGCGTCTCTTGCGGGTGCTCCAGGAAGGTGAGGTGCGCGCCGTCGGCAGCGACGCGTCGCGCCACGTCGACGTGCGCATCATCGCCGCCACGCATCGAGATCTCGAAGCTCGCATCGAGCGCGGCGAATTTCGCGCCGACCTGTTCTACCGGCTCGACGTCGTCCCCATCACGATCCCGCCGCTGCGCGACCGTCTCGACGATGTTCCGTTGCTCGCTGCGCACTTTCTCGAGCACGCGACCGCACGCAATCCACACGCCGTCGTCGCATCATTATCGAACGAATTGCTCGCTGCGCTCGGCCGCTACGCCTGGCCCGGCAATGTGCGCGAGCTCGAGAACCTGCTCGAGCGACTCGTCGTGCTCGGCACGAACGCCGAGGCGTCGCTCGCGGATCTCACCGAGCTCGCGCCACGTGTCGTCGAGCGCGCCGACCGGTTCAGTCTGCCGCGCGACCAGCTCGCGACGCTGCGCGAGGTCGAGGAGGAGTACATCGACTGGATGCTGCAGCAGTGTGGCGGAAATAAGACGCGAGCCGCCGACCAACTCGGCATCGATCCGTCGACGCTGCACCGGCGACGAGTGAAGCGTTGACGAGTCACGTGTCGCGGGCTGGCGCCCGCGTGGTCTTGCCTTCGATTGCCGCGAGTTCACCGGGACGGCTGGCCTTGTCGCCGCAATAACGTCGACGGCGGCCGGACACGTGTCGAGCTCGATGTCTGTGCCGTGCGAGCGACCGATCGAGATGGCGTGTGATCATGTCTCGCATCAACGCGCAATCATCGACGATTAGCACTGCTTCATACGTTCGAACAATCATCGCTGACCGCGCCTGAAGGAAGTACAGACGATGACGCAGGGTGCTCGATGAGCACGTTTGCGCGGCATTCCCGTACGGTCATGACAGATGTCCGTGGTCGGGTCGGTCGTTGAACCAATCGATCGCGAGCTCGTGATCGCGCACGCCGAGGCCCGTCGTCGAGACCAGGTCGACCGCGAGGTGATGAATCGCGCTGAGGGGCGCTCCGAGCACGCGACACACGATCAGCTTGATGATCGCGTCGTGCGTGACGAGTGCGATGCGTTCCAGGCGTTCCGTCGAAGCGAGGTCGCGTATCAGCTCCCACGCGCGCGCCTGCGCGTCGAGCACGCTCTCGCCATTCGGAAAGCTGACCTCGTTGGGACAGTGGAGATATCGGTCGAACAGCACCGGCCACTGCGCGCGCAGCTCGGGCACCGCCATTCCTGTCCACTTCCCGTAGTCGATGTCGTCGAGACGCGCGTCGGTCTCGACTGCGACGCCTTGCCGGTGGGCGATCATCGTCGCGGTCTCTACCGCGCGTCGGCGGGGACTCGTAATGATGACGCTCGGCGAAACCAGATCGAACGCGGCCGCGACGCTCGCGGCCTGCTCGCGACCGATCTCCGAGAGCGGCGGATCGGCGCGACCACGCAGCCGCTGCTCCACGTTGAGGTGAGTCTGCGCATGGCGAACGAGCACGAGCTCGCGCGCGTGCTCGAGCTGGCCTACGGCGCGCGGTGTCATGGAGCCTCCTCGTTCGAGCGCGTGGAGCCGAACCGCGCTGCATCGTGGGACTGGATCAGCATGGCCGGTAACCTCCGAAGACAGCGAACGAGGTCACCACGGCGGCGCTCCCGCGAACGTGATCGCACGGCCCCTGACGTCGAGCGGCGTGACCGCGCGCCCGACCGACGTCGCGTGTGCGATCGCGAGCGAGTGCCCCGAGACGCGGCCGAGCAGCAGACGCGCGATCACGTCGTGCGTCACGATGGCCGCAGGTCCCAGCCGATGGACCGCCATGTCTGCGAGCACGTCACATGCTCGGCTCTGCGCAGCGAGCAGACTTTCGCCACCGGGAAACGCAGCGCTCGCCGGATCCCTACGGTACGCGTCGAAGTCGTATGGCCACTCGCGCCGGATCTCGGCCGGCGACAACCCGGTCCACGCACCGTAGTCGACGTCGTCGAGCCGGTCGTCGATCGCGATCACGACGTGGTGGCGGCGCGCGATCGGGATCGCGGTCTTTAGTGCACGACGCCGCGGGCTCGACACGACGATGCACGGCGCCGCCCGATCGAGCGCTGCGGCCGGAACCTCGCTCGGTGGCCACTCTCCGGGCGGATCACTTCGTCCTCGTAGCCGGCAGTCTTCCGAAAATGGCTCGGCATGTCGGACCAGCCATACGAGATGCTCGCAGACGGAGTTAGGTCGTTCGTACCAGCGGGCGCGGCGGATTGCTCTCATGCGTGACTCCTTCGACTTGCGTCTCAGGAGTCATTGGCCGCCTCGGGGCAGCGATTCAGGCGAACTCCACCGCCGGTATCTGTATGCAGTCTCGGTTCGGAGGTGCGCGTTGTCAACCACGACCTACACGGCGCGGCTTGACACGGTTTCAGACCGCCAAGATAGTCGCGCAACAGAGATCTGACGGTGGAGTCCGTCGTAACCGCCGCCTCCTGGGCCAATGACTCCTGCTTTGACCGCGACCAGCGGCGCAGGACCATTGCCACGACAGCAGGCGCGAGATCTCATTGTCATCATTGTCATTGTCATCGCCAACGTAGGAGTCATCGTGAAGAAAATCCGAGCCGAGTACATCTGGATCGACGGACAGAAGCCGACCGCGAAGCTGCGATCGAAGACGAAGATCGTCGACGGTCCAATCAACAAGCTCGAAGATCTGCCCGAATGGGGCTTCGACGGTTCGAGTACAAGCCAGGCCGAGGGTCACTTCAGCGATTGTCAGCTCAGACCCGTCAAACTCATCAACGACCCGCTCCGCGACGAACAAGATCTGCTCGTCCTCTGCGAAGTGCTTCACGCGGACGGGAGCATCCACCCGAGCAACACGCGCGCGCGGCTGCGCGCGGTCGCCGAGCAGTTCGCCGATCACGATCCCTGGTTCGGGATCGAGCAGGAGTACACGTTCTTCGACGGCAACCAGCCGCTCGGTTGGCCCGATCGCGGATTCCCTGCGCCGCAAGGTGGCTACTACTGCGGCGTCGGGAGCGACGAGGTGTTCGGACGCCCCGTGGTCGAGGCGCATACGATCGCGTGCCTGAAGGCTGGCATCGCGATCGCAGGCACGAACGCCGAGGTCATGCCGGCGCAGTGGGAGTTCCAGATCGGCACGCTTCCGCCGCTCGACGTGTGCGATCAACTCTGGCTCGCCCGGTGGCTCCTGTACCGCATCGGCGAGGACCACGGCGTCAGCGCAACGCTGCATCCGAAACCGATCAAGGGCGACTGGAACGGCGCCGGCGCGCATACGAACGTCAGCACGCGCGCGACGCGTGCGAACGGCGGGATCAAGGCGATCGAGGCCGCGTGCATGAAGCTCGGCAAACGCCACGAAGAGCACATGAAGGTCTACGGCGCGTTCAACGAGGAGCGGCTGACCGGCAAGCACGAGACGTGCTCGATCCATCAGTTCCGCTACGGCGTGAGCGATCGCGGCGCGTCGATCCGCATCCCGATGGCCAGCGCGAACGCGGGCAAAGGCTACTTCGAGGATCGTCGGCCGGCCGCCAACATGGACCCATACGAGGTCTGCGCGATGTTGATCGAGACGATCTGCTCACCGTGATCGCCATGCATCCCGCTCACGACATCGAGGTTCCTGCCGACGTCTCCAGCTTCGTCCCGGCCGTCATCGAGATCCCGCGCGGCTCGCACCTCAAGTACGAGGTCGACAAGCGAACCGGCGGGCTCCGGCTCGATCGTGTCCTCTATTCGGCCGTGCACTATCCCGTGAACTACGGGTTCATCCCGCGCACGCACGCGGAGGACGACGACCCGCTGGACGTCCTCGTGCTGATGGACGAGCCGGTCTATCCGCTGACGATCGTGCGCGCGCGCGCGATCGGCGGCCTCCACATGACCGACGAGCATGGCGTGGACACGAAGATCCTCGCCGTATGTGTCGACGATCCCGCGGTCGCCCACTACGAAGCGATCGGCGCGCTACCGCAGCACATCCTTGCCGAGCTGCATCGCTTCTTCGAGGACTACAAAGTGCTCGAGGGCAAGGCGACCGAGGTCGAGGACTTCTTCGATCGGGCGGCTGCGATCGCGGCGATCACGCGGGCGCGCACGACGTACGACCGCATGCGGTCGACCTAGCCCAGAACGCCGCGATCGCCCGCGTCACGCGGCTCGGATGCGGGGCGCGCCGTCGCGATGACCACGGCGCCTGCGAGCGACGTCGCGATCACGAACACCATCGCCGCGGCGGGATGCACGGTCCACAGTAAGCCGACTACCACGCTCGACACGACATCGCCGATGCCGTTGACCGTGGCAAGCACGCCGAACCCGATGCCGCGCGTATCCGCGGGCAGGAGCGTCGCCGCAGTCGTGCTCTCGACGGTCTCCCACACGCCCATGTAGAGCCCCGACACGCCGAACACGATGGCGAACTTCGCGAGCGAGGTGCCCGAGACAAGCAAGACCGCAGCCGGGATCGCCGCGAGCGCATAACCAGTGGCGAGCACGGCTCGTTTCGGCAATACGTCGGCGAGCGAGCCGGCGACGTAACACGAGATCGTGTAGACGACGTTGTAACCGACGTAGAACGCCATCGCGAGCCGGCCGGCGTCTGCGAGACCGTAGCGGGTGGTCCATGCTTGCGTCGCCCACAGGATCAGCAGCGTGTTCGAGAAGTCGCCGAGCCCAGCGATGCCGACGCCGACGAGGAAGCGCTTGAACCCGCGCGGCAAGGTCGCGATGCCGCTCCACAACCGCGCGTTCGGCTTCGGCTCGTGCGGACGCTCGTGCACGAGCAACCAGACGAGCAGCGCGGCGATGCAGCCCGGGATCAGGGTCAGTACGAATGTCGCGTGTAGGCCGACGCTAGCGACGAGAGCGAGCGCCAGTAACGGGCCGATCACGGCGCCGGCGCTGTCCATCGCGCGCTCGAGCCCGAACGCGCGACCGTAGGTCTCCGTTGTCGTCGCCTCGGTGAGCAGGACGTTGCGGACAGGCGTGCGCGCACCGCGGCCGAGCCAGCCGCCGAGCCGGCCGAGCAGCACGTGCCACCATTGCGTCGCGAGCGCGAAGCTCGCCATCCCGGATGCCGTGACAAAGTAGCCGATCACCGCGAGCGGCTTGCGCCGTGCGAGCCGGTCGCTGTAGAGGCCCGAGAGCAGCTTCGCGAAGCTCGCGATGCCGTCCGAGAGGCCCTCGATCACGCCGAGCGCGGCCGAGCTCGCGGACAGCGACGCGAGCAGCATCGGCATCGCGGTCGTCGCCATCTCGTGACCGACGTCGGAGCACAGGCTCGCGAGTCCGATACCGATCACCGTAGAATTGATCCACTTCGCTTTCGCCACAGATACTCCGCACGTTTGCAGGAGTCATTGGCTACCGAGCGGCAGCGGTTACGGCGAACTCCACCGCCGAATGAGGCGAGTATTCCGGCGCGCACCGGTCAAGTCAAGCACCGGCGCGCTTCCGGATCGCGGGCTCGTAATCGCGTCCGAATCGAGCGCGCTCGGTGCGCGCTTGCGGCGAACGCAGCTTCGCGAGCGAGTCGACGGCCGCCCACCGAACGTGGCGATCGGGATGATCGTGGAGATCGCCGAGCGCGGCGAGGTGGCCGAGCTCGGCAAGAATCGCGAGCGCGGCGATCGTGCCATCACGAGGAAGCGTGTGCGATGCAAGCGCGAGCGGGGTAGCGACGGCTGCGCCCATCGTGCGGAGCGCGTTGGCGGCGTGCTCGCGATCGAGCCACGACTCGGAGGCCAACCCTTCGATCAACGCAGGTGCCGCGACCTCCGCGGCCACCGGAGCGTGCGCGTACAGCGCGAGCGCCGCCGCACGGCGCACGGCGGATCGTTCATCAGAGAGCGACCACACAAGGGGCAGCTCCACGGCCTCCGCACCGAGTGCGCCGAGGATCGTCGCCGCCATCACTCGCCCGTCGAGCCAAGTTGGTGGCTCGCTGCCCGCGACGATGCGCGGACACACGAGCATGTGCGTTAGATCGCGAAGCGCGGCCGGGCCGAGCGCGCATAGCGCTTCAGCCGCGGGCTCGCGCATCGTGTCGTCGCCGAGCCAGCGCGCGAGCACGGGCGCCGCGCGCGGCTCGCGCAGCCGGCCGAGCGAGCGCGCGCATGCCGGATACGCGTGGGCGCGAAGCACGTCGAGCAATGCATTGCGCACGCGCGACTCGTTGACTGTGCCGAGCTGTTCGCAGATGCGGTTCGCGACGACATCTTCGGCTTCGCGCAAGACCGGATCGAGCGGACGCGCCACGGAATCGGCGAGCGCGCGTAAGAGCACGTCGACCGCCTCCGGGCCGCCGATCTGGGCAAGCGCGTCGACCGCGAGCCCCCGCGGCTGATGGACCGTGCTCGCCGTGCTGCGTGCCAGGTGCTCGAGCTCGGGGATCGCGGCCGGCCCGATTGCGATGACGTCGAAGTACGCGCGCGGGCCCTCGACGAGATCGGCGAGATGGGCGACGCGGGACGCGATCGAGTCGACCATGTTGCTCCCATACCCGCATGCGGACAGAATGCCTATAGCGACATACGAAGGCGGTGGAGTCCGCCGAAACCGCCGCATCCCGGCCGATGACTCCTGTTTGCCAGGAGGCCGGCTTGGAACCGAAGGATGCGCGCGACGACGAACCGCACGACGACAGCTCGCTCAACGCAAACCACGTGCGCGTGCTGTCGGCGAGCTTCGGCGTCCTCGATCAGCAGCTCGCCGACGTCGTCGCCGCGATGGGCGCGGCGCCGTCGCCGTTGTCGAGCCACGCCGTAGACCTGTCGCCCGAGCAGCGCGCGATCGTGCTCGATCACGTCGAGCAAATCCGCGACCGGCTTGCCGGCGCGGTGAGCACGCTCGGGTTACGGACGCCGACGCGGGTGCCGATCACGCGCACGCTGCGCGCCGTGTTGATGCACGCGCAGGTCGCGCTCGAAGATCTCGCACCGGCGAAGCTGCGCGGCTACGGCTTGCTCGGCGCCGAGCCCGGTCAACGCATCGCGACGGTCCTCTCGGATCTCGATCGCACGATCAGCCGGCTCGCAGCGTATGTCGCGCGACCCGAACGCAATGACCTTGCCTCCCGGATCGGCAAGCTCGACACCGAGGCCGTTCGCCTCGACGTGCTTGCGCAGATCGAGCGGGTCGTTACGCGACACGGCTTCGTCGAGCTACGGCCCGCGATCGCTGCGCTCGTCGAGCTCCTCGAAGCCGGCACGTTCGAAGTCGCGCTGTTCGGCCGCGTGAGCTGCGGCAAATCGTCGCTCGTGAATGCCGTGATCGGAGCGAACGTGCTGCCGGTCGGCGCGACGCCGGTGACCTCGATCCCGACGCGCGTGCGCTGGGCACCGCAGCTCACCGTCGAGGTTCGCTACCTCGATGGACGTCGCGAGCGGGTCGATGCGAGCCGGCTCGCCGAGCTCGTCACCGAGGCAGGCAGCGCAGAGAACCACCTCGGCGTCGCGAGCGCTGCGATCTGGGCGCCGGCCGTGATGCTCGGTGCACGTGTGGCGCTCGTCGATACGCCAGGAGTCGGCTCGCTCGCTGCGCACGGCGCTCGCGAGGCATACACGTACTTGCCGCGCTGCGACCTCGGCGTGCTCATGATCGAAGCGGTGAGCACGGTCACGCGAGAGGACGTCGATCTACTGCGCCGGTTCGCGGAATCCGGCATCGAATCGCAGGTCGTGCTCGCGAAGGTGGATCTCGTACCACGTGGCGATCGAGAACGCGTGCGCGCGTACTTCGCGGCCGAGCTCGAACGCGCGGTCGGTCGCAGCGTGCCCGTGGACCTCGTCAGCACCATGCCCGACGAGGTCTCGCTCGCGAAGCGATGGTTCGATGAGCGCATCGCACCGCTGAACGCTCGGGGCGCGCGGCTGCTCGCCGAGTCCGCTGCGCGCAAGCTCGCCGCACTCCACGCGAGCACGGTCGCGATCCTGCGGGTAGCCGCGGAGCGCGCCGACGGTTCCTCGGCGACCGCCGTGCAAGAGATCGAGACGCTCGCGCTCGCCGCGGAATCGACGCTGCACGAGCTCGCCGCGCACGCCTCGACCCTGATCTCGCGCTCCGAAGGCGCGGCCGGTGCCGCGATGCGCGCCGCCGCCCACGCGATCGCCAAGACCAAGAACTCCGAGTCGCGCCGCGTACTCGTCGAGTGCCTCGCCGCAGAGGCCGACGCGATCCGTCATGCGCTCGAGCTCGATCTCGTCAGCGCGCGCGCGAAGCTCCGCGACACGATCGCGGCGATCGCTCGCTTCGTGCCATCGACGGACTGCGATCTGCACCTCGATCTGGTCTCGCAGCCGGTCTTGGAGTTGCCACCGAGCGTGCTCGTGGCGCAGCTCGACGCCCCGTACTGGCCGGCCGTCGAGCGCCGGCTCGCTTCGCGCATCGAGGCATCGCTCGGACCATCGATCCGCGACGCGTTTCACGACCTCGAGCGCCGGCTGCGCGAGTGGTCGAATACTGTCGTCGCGAACCTCGGCGAGCAGGTCGCATCGCGCGTCGAGCCGGCGCGGGCATACGCGCGCGCCGTCGGTTCGCCTCCAATCGCCGACGTCACCGCCGATCTCGAAACTCTGGAGCGCTTGTGACGCGCGACCTCGTCCACTTTTGCCCGCATTGCTGGCGAGAGCATCCGGCCGCGTCGACCACATGCCCGTCGTGCGGCGCGCAGCTCGCCAAGCGTCTGCCGTATCGCGAGGCGCTCGAGCTCGCGCTGGCGTGTCCCGAGGCGACGACGGCACGGCGAGCCGCGTATCTGCTCGGCGAGATTCGCGATAGTGCGTCGATCCCAGCCCTGACGCGCGCCGTCGAGACCGGCGATCCGTACGTCGCGGCCGAAGCGATCCAGTCGCTCGCCAAAATCGGTGGCCCCGAGGCGATGCGTGTCGTCGTCGCCGCACGCGATCACCGCTACGTGACGGTGCGGGCCTCTGCCCGCAACGCTTACCAAGCCAACGGACCGAACCGCTCCACGAAAGGCGCGTAACGCCGGCGTCGAACGCGATGATCAATCAGCGCAGCTCGGCCGAGAGCTGGCTGCGTGCCGCGTCGTCCTCGTCGAGCTCGGCGAGCTGGCGGTCGACCCGATCGTCGAGCAAGAGCTCGTCCGGGCACGCCACGCGTTGCGCGACAAGTCGGATCAAGTCTGCGGCCAGTGCGAGCTCGTTCGCGAGCGAGTCGACGCGTGCTCGGCACTGGTCCTGACTGCGAAGTCGCCGCTCGTATAGATCGAGGCGGCGCTTGTCCGCGCTCGCCGCGCGGCACGCATCGCGTGCACGTTCGAGCTCGGTGCGATCGAACATTCCCGCGGCGCGCACGGCTTGCTCGTGTGCGACCGCAAGCGTCGCGTAGCGATCGAGCAGCTCCTCGATCTCGAACCGCCGGGCAACGTCGGGTGCGCTCGCTTCGATCTCGTCGGCGAGCTTCACGAGCTCGGCGAGCGTCTCGCGCCCGCCGAGTGTCGCGGTCGCGAGCGCTCGTTCACGGGCTCGTCGCCGTTGCGCATGTGTGCGCCGCGCCGCGTAGGCGATGAGCGCCTCGCGCAGCGGTTCGATGCCGGCTCGCACGAGCAGGATCCCGGCGAGCCCGGTCGCGCCGACGAGCAACGTGACTCCGATCGACAACAGCAGACCGCTCGTCGTCGTGCCGATCGCGATCGCGACCGTCATGCCGGCGGTGATCGCGCGCCGGGGCCGCGCCGTTGGCGAGACCACGGCGAGCGCGACGGAGCGACTGCTCTCGACCGGCATAGAGGAGCCTACCGCGGCTCGGTGATCGCGACCATGTCGTCGCATGTCGTCCGCCCGTGATTCCGGCGGGATCGAGCCGTCACCGCGTGACATAGAACACCACGAGGGAGAAGCAGTGATAGCGGTCGCAGCTCGACTGCCGCACGACGATGTCTCCGACCCGGAGGTTCGGCCGCGATGCGAGCCACGCGGTCACGCGCTCGCCCAGCGTCGCGTGCTCTGCTCGCATCGTCGTCGAGAACACCGCAACTCCGTCGAATGGGTGTGCCGCCATCGCGGACATCACCGCGCGTGACCGACGTCGGTCGGCGCGTCGAGCCATTCGACGACCGGCGCGCCTGCTCGCACGCGAAAGCCGGTCGTCGACGCAGGCGCGAACCGCATGTCGTGCATCTTCGCGAGCGGAACATGGAGGACGCGACAGACGATCAGCCGCAGGATCGCCTCGTGTGTGATGACGACGACGCGCTCGGAGCGATCGATCGACGACAGCTCCATCATGATCTGCCAGGCTCGCTCTTGCGCGCCGGTCACCGCTTCCCCGCCGGGAAACACGACGTGCTCCGGTGTACGCAGGTACTGCTCGTAGAGCGCCGGCCAGCCCCCGCTCAACCCGACATCGTCGCGTCCGGTCCACCCGCCGTAGTCGAGGTCGTCGAGGCGCGGATCGATCGTCATCGCGACCCCGTGCCGGCGCGCGATCGGATCGCCGGTCTCGACCGCGCGGCGGCGCGGGCTCGTAACCAGCATCGTGGGGGACGGGTCGTCGAACCACGCTGCGAGCGCGGCGGCTTGCTGCCGGCCGCGGTTCGACAGTGGAGGATCGGTGCGCCCGCGCAACGGCGATCGATCTCGATTCGACGCACGGGTCTCGGCGATCGACTCGACATCGCGAAAGAACCGCGGCTCGACGGGCTCGAGGGTGTGGCGCAATCCGAGTAGATCGGGCGCGCTTCTCGCGCTCTTCGACTTCATGATGCCGGCCCCGACTACTTCGAGGACCTCCGGATCGGAGATGTCTTCGAGCCGGTGATCGTCGGTCTCGGCGCGACGCACGAGGACGAGCTCTCGCTCGCGCATCGGCCGCGCGAGGATGCCTCCCTTGCTGAACGTGACCATGGTTGCTCCTGCAGGTTTTGGGTTCCGCAGGAGTCATTGGCCATCGCCGAAGGCGATCAGCGCTTATGGCGGACTCCACCGCCGACGTCTACTCGAAACGATTGCTCCCTCGTCACGGGTTGTCAAGCGCCGAAAATTCGCGCGTAGAGATCCTGCCCGAAGCTGGTCGCGAGCGGCTCGCCAGGGACGAGCTTGAAGGAACGCGTGCCGTTAGGCCGACGCTCGGCGCGCAAGAACACCGCAGGAGCCGGGGGTTGTGCGAGGGTCGTACGCGCGAAGTCGTAGAGGTGCGTCACGAACGCGACCACGACGCGGCGCTCGACGAGTGCCCGCACGATCTGGCGCGCGATCTCCGAACCCTCGCGCTCGTTGGTCGACGCGAACGATTCATTGAACAGCACGAGCGCATCGGGCACGACTGCGTCGGCGAGCACGCTCACGCGGTGCAGCTCCTCGTCGAGCTTGCCGCGATTGAGCGCCACGTCTTCCTCGCGTTTCCAGTGGGTGAATAGGCCAACGTGCACTTCCGCGCCGAACGAATCGGCGGCGACGAACATCCCGGCGTGCATCATGAGCTGCGCGATGCCGACCGCCCGCAGGAACGTCGTCTTGCCGCCTTGGTTCGCGCCGGTGATCAGGAGGAGGCTCGCGCCGTCCGCGGCGAGCTCGTTTGCAACCGGCGCGCGCTGGCTCTCGATCGCGAGCGACGGATCGTAGAGTCCGTGCGCGTGACGCTCGCGTGACCCGAGCGGCGCTGGATCGGGTGCGCACGTGGGAGCGCTGAGCGCGCCGAGTCGTGCGTGCAGATTCGAGCACCCGAGATAGAACGCGAGCTCGGCGCGCAGCAGCGCGAAGAAGCTCTCCACATGTTCGACCGACTGAGCGAGCGCGTTCGCGACACGGTTGATGCCGGCGTCGCGCAGCCTGCCGAGCGCGCGCGCACCGGCATCGTCGCGCTCGGCAAGCTTCACGGTATAGCCGGCCGGCGGCAAGCCGAACCAACGCTCCAGACGGCTCGGCCGCGCCACGGTCCGGCGCAGGACTTCATTCGCGGTCTCGTTGCCGTCGCCGAGCTCCGCGCTGACGAGCACGCCGTCGCGGAATTCGAGCTCGTCAAGCTGCTCGTCGACGCGCGCGAGGTAGTCGTCGGACAGCTCGGCGGCGAACATCGCGAACAATCGACGGAGCCCTTCCGAGGTGACATCGCGCGCGTGGGCGTCCGCGAGGCCCCGCAGCTGGCGCAACAAGGTCGCATACAGCTTCATCAGCTCGACGGCGCTGCCGAGGACGCTGCTGGGAAAGCGGCTCGTGATGCCGAAAATCCAGTGCTTCCGCTTCGCCTCCACGCCGTCGACTGCGATGCGGTAGAGGTCGCGTACGACCGAAGCGTGGGACATGCAGTCACGGAGGATTGCCTGTCGGTAGCGAATCGTATCGACGTCGCCGGAGACCGCGGCGAGCACGACCTGGCGCGCGACGTCGAGCACGAACGGATCGTCGGCCGCCATCGCGTGGAGGACGACGTCGAGCCCGAGATCCTGCGTCAGCGCCGCGGCGTGCGGCGGTAGCCGCGCGTGCGAGTCGAAGTCGCGGTCGCGGTGGAGTAGCCAGACATTCACGGGTGGACTCGCTCCATCAGGCGCGTGTACGTCACGCCGTGCTTCTCCGCGATCGCGAACGCATACGCGAGACCACTCGCCGGGGCGCGCTCGATGTGGAACGTGCGCACCGCTACGTCGCGAGGGTCGACCGTGCTGACTACGCTCACGACCTTCGGGTCGAACGCGGCCAGCTCGTCGAGGAACGTTACCCACACTGCCAGCGAGTCGAACTCGCAGATCCTTGCGAGCACGCGCTTGCTGAGCGCCACGGCGTCTTCGAGCGTGGTCGACGCGAACGCCTCGTTGATAACGAGGACGCTGCGCGAGGTCGCGGCGTCGAGGATCTCGTGCATGCGCACGAGGTCGTCTTCGAGCTTGCTGCGGAGCGTCTCGACGTGCTCGGCGCGCTCGAAGTGCGTGAACAGGTGATCGAACGCGAACAGATGCGCCTCGGCGCCGGGTACGGGTAGCCCGAGCGCGGCGAGGTACTGGAGCTGACCGAACGTCCGCGCGAAGGTGGTCTTGCCGCCCTGGTTGGGGCCGGTGACGACGAACACGCGCTCGCCGCCATGCAGATAGAAGTCGTTGCGCACGATCTCGGCGCGCTCGGCGTGGAGCTTGCTCGCGAGGGCGAGATCGAACGCGTCCTTGCAGCTCACCGCCTTCGAGGTCGAAGACATGCGCGGATAGCAAAACGGCAACCCTGCGCGGCGCAGCGGCGCGATACGCGCGAGGTACGCGACGTAGAATTCGATCTCGCGATCAAATCGGGCGATCGCGGCGTCGACGAACCTCGCGTGTTCGGCGCAGAACGCCGCGAGCGCGGCGAACGGCTCGGGATGGAGCTCGGCGATGCCATCGAGGATCCGCGCCTCGAGGTCGCACAACCCGACCGTCCACGTGAGCTTGACGAGGTAATCCTTCGCGTCCGCGCGCCGGAACTTCGCGAAGGTCTCCTCGACGGCGACCGTGTAATCCGGCTCGCCATCGTACGCGCGAACCGTCGCGCTGCCCTGCCGGAGCCACAGCGCGTAGCGGACGGCCGCCAGGTCGGACGCCGCCTTGCGTACGGCCGATGCGAGCGCGGTGAACGCGGGACCGGCGACGTACTCGCGCAGGTACGCGATCAGGCCGCGGAGCCCGCGCGAGCTCGGTGCGAGCCGTTCCAGATCGCGCGAGACGTGCTCGACGGCATCGCAGTACAGCTCGGCGGCGCGCAGATGCCAGCGCTGCGTTTCCCGCGCGAAGTAGTGGAGATGCTGCGCTTGATCGAGGTGCTCGCGCACGGCGCGCATGGCACCGGCGAAGTCGAGGATGGTCGCCATCACGTCGTCGCGCTCGAGCTCGCGTGCGATTTCCTGCCGGTACTCGATCGCATCGACGTCGTCGAGTGGCGCGTAGAAGAACGGCGCGAGGTCGTACGCCTTCCAGCCGGCGATCACTTCATCGACGATCTGATCGAGGTGCAGATCGTGGAAACACGCCGGTGCTTCACGGACCTGAGGTCGCTCGTCGGCGGGACTGCGGAACAGAACGCTGCAATAAGGCATAACGATGCTCTGCTGATTCGCAGGAGTCATCGGTCGCCCACGGGCAGCGGCGGTTTCGGCGGACTCCACCGCCTCGAGACATGCCGACCGTGCGACTGGACCGGCAGGCTGTCAAGCCGCCCGCGCCGGCGAGTCGATGGCTCTGTAGATGCCCGGACATTCGTGCCGGCAAGCGAGCGTGATATGTTCGCGGCAAGGCGGTGGAGTTCGCCTGAACCGTTGCCCACCCGGGCAGCCGATGACTCCTACGAAGCGCTCACGCGCACGGAGGAGCATGCAGGCAGAACCGATCGAACCGATCCTCGTCGGACGGCTTGCGCAAGATCCGATGGCCCTCGAGCTCGCGCGCGCGGCCGCCGTGCTCGCCGAGCGATACGCGCGCGAGGTCGTGCAGGCATTCGAGCTGTGCCCGCACCTCGGCGACGTGGCCAACGGGCTTGGCGCGGTGTGCGTCGTGCTCGACGATGAGCTCGACGCTGCCGTGGCTGCGCGCGCCGTACGCGCGAGCGGCCGCAAAGTCGCGCACGTCGTGTTTCCGCTCGCCACGCTCGACTCGCTGCCGTTCGAACGGTTCGCGAACTCGGTCGCCGACTGGCTGCGTGCCGACGGTGGGTCGCCGCTCGTGCATGCAACGTTTCATCCCGAGATGATCGGCGGCACCGAATACGCCGCACGGCTCGTCGGGATCCTCCGGCGGTCGCCGGATCCGTTGGTCCAACTCATTCCGATCTTGCCGAAGCCGGACGTGAGCCTGTTCGGTGCGACCGGACAGCCCGGATCGTTCTTGGAGCGGACGTACCAGCGGTTGAACGGCGAGCTGCTCGCGCGTGTCATGGCGCGACAGGAGGTGCTCCGTGCCGAACGGCGACGGCGATACGCGCGCTTCGCGGATCACTTCGGGCCGTTCGCCTGGTAGGCCGATGCGGATCCTCGGACGCTCGGCGCTGATCGACGATCTCGTCGCGCATGCCTGCGCGGGCCACGCCGTACTCGCCTACGGTCCGCGCGGCATCGGTGCTTCGACCGTGCTCGACGGCTGCGCAACCGCGCTCGAACGCAAGCGCCGCCGCGTCGTCCGGATCGCGCGTGTCGCGAGCTACGCCAATCTGATCGAGCCGATCATGCGCGCGTATGCTGGCGCGTCGCGTGCGTCGAACGAACGCGTGCGCGCGGCGCTAGAGGCGGCGCCGGGCGCGGTGCTCGTCGATCGCGTGGAACGCGCCGGGCCGAAGGTGCGGCGCGAGATCCGCGAGCTCGGCGCCATCGGACTCGGCGCGATCTTCGTGGGGCAGGTGGATGCGCCGCGCGAGCACGCCGCGCTCCGAGCGCTCAGGCTTGCGCATCGGGAGCTCTTGATCCCGCGGCTCGATCGAGGCGCGATGAACGCGGTCTTCGATGCGAACCTGCCGCGCGAGCTCGGCGCGCGACTCGTGGAGGCCGATCGGGAGCGTGCGCTGCGCGCGGCGGATGGGCGACCCGGATTGCTCGTGTTGCTCGCCGGCGCGCTCGCGCAACCGCGCTATTGGCGAGACGGGAGAGCAGCCGTGGATCTCGCGCTCGCAGATCTCGCGATCGCCGATGTCACGGGGATGTCGATTGGCCGCACGTGACTGCCGCTTGACTTCGCGACGACGGGGACAGATCTTCGAAGCACATCGGCGGTGGAGTTCGCCGTAATCGCTGCTCGACGGCAGCCAATGACTCCTGCGAATTCCCAACGCAGGAGACCCATGGTGACCGCCAGACGAGAAGTGACCACGACAAGGCCGTACGATCACGAGATCGTCCTGTGCCGACATGCGGAGACGCAGCTCAACATCGAACAGCGATTGCGCGGACGCGCCGACCCTCCGCTGTCGCCGCACGGCGTCCGCCAGGCCGAGGCGCTGGCGGCGTCGTTTGATGCCGCACCCCCGGCCGTGGTCGTCTCGAGCCCGCGGCGCCGCGCGCTCGAGACGGCCGTCACGATCTCGCGTCGTCATCGCGCGCCGGTCGCGGTCGAGCCGCGGCTCGACGACATCGACTACGGTGCGTGGACCGGGATGTCTCACGACGAGCTGCGGAAGGATTGGCCCGAGCTTTACGAGCGCTACCTGCACGACCCGGCGAGCGTCGAATTCCCCAGCGGCGAGACCGTCGCTGCCGTCCAGGAACGCGCGCTCGCCCTGGTCGGCGAGATCGCGGCGCTGGATCGTCACGCGCACGTCGCGCTCGTTACCCACGATGCGATCATCCGGCTGATCGTGTGCCGGCTGCTCGGCGCACCGATCGCGACCATGCATCAGCTCGCGATCGGGCTCGCGTCCACTACCGGGCTCGTCGTGCGCGATCACGAGCCGCGGATCGCGTGGCTGGCCGCGCAAGCGAAGGGCACGTGATCGCAGCGCTTCGATCGCGTATTACCGCAACGGCCGCTGATAGCCGCCGCGATGCCCTTCGGGAGACAGCACGATCTGCCAGAGCTGGTTGCGTCGCGCGCGAAACGCTCCGGCGCACGTGAGCAGGTAGTAGCGCCACTTGCGTCGAAACCGCTCGCCGTAATGCTTGAGCGATGGCCACGCGCGCTCGAAGTTGTCGTGCCACGCCATGAGCGTGCGGTCGTAGTACGCGCCGAGGTTGTGCCAATCCTCGATGACGAATAGGCCGTCGATCGCGGCCGTGATCTGTGCGGCGGTAGGCAGCACCGCGCCCGGGAACACGTGGTGATCGATCCATGCGTCGATCGTCGCGGTTTCGCGCAACCCGCCGATCGTCTGCAACACGAAGAGCCCGTCCGGCGCGAGCAGATCGCGCACGTGGCGAAAGAATCGCCGGTAGTTGCGCGGCCCGACGTGCTCGAACATGCCGATCGAGACGACGCGATCGAACCGCGCCCGTACCCTGCGCCAGTCTTGGAGACGCACGTCGACGCTCAGCTTCGCGCAACGCGCGTGCGCGTGCTCGGCTTGATTGCGCGAGACCGTCACGCCGACGACCTTCGCGCCGTACTGCGCAGCCGCGTGACGCGCGAGCTCGCCCCAGCCGCACCCGATATCGAGCAGCGAGTGGCCGCGCCCGAGCTCGAGCTTGGTGCACGCGAGGTCGATCTTCGCCCGCTGCGCGTCGTCGAGGGTCTCGGCCGTGCGCCAGTAGCCACAGCTATAGACCATCGTCGGTCCCAGCATCGCGGCGTAGAGGTCGTCGCCGAGATCGTAGTGCCGGCTCGCGTTCCACGAGGCAGGCGCGATCGCCTGCCGGTCGACGAATCTCCCGACGACGGAGTCTGCGATCTCTCGCCAGCCCGGTCCGACGTGCCGATCGATTCCCGCGCGCAACACGCGCGTGGCGAGCTCGTCGAGTGCTTCGCAGTCCCAATCGCCATCGACGTAACTCTCGCCAAGGCCGAGCGTGCCGTCGCGGACGAGCCGCGGGAACACGCGCGGATGCTTGATGATCGGGTCCCACGGCTCGTCGCCGTCGACTCGCACACCACTCTCGACGAGCAGCGCCTCGGTGCGTTCCCTCGCACGTGCCGCCGTCATCCGCCCGAGCGAGTCCCACAGCCGTCCTACGGCGCCATCATGCGGCTTGTCTTCGGTGACCATCGATGCCTCCTGCGTCGCGAGGCGTCGTGAGAGATGGACGATCCACGACGCGTGAAGTACGTCGTAGGAGTCGTTGGCCGTGTCACCGGCGGTTATCGGCGGACTCCACCGCCATCCATATTCCGTCGCTGGTTCGATAACGCCGCCGTGCGTGATCGTCAAGCAAAAGCAGTTGACGAGGCTAGTCGCCGACGCACTGGACGAGCAAGCTTGTGATGTTGTCGACGCCGCCGTTGCGGTTCGCGGCATCGACGAGCTCGGCGACCGCGCGTTCGAGCGACTTCGACCCGGTGACGATCTCGAGCATCGTTGGGTCGTCGACCATCCCCGAAAGCCCGTCGGTGCACAGCAGGTACGTGTCGCCGGCCGCGATCGCGTGCGTCTTGATCGTGACGTCGATGCTCTCGCGCATGCCGAGCGCGCGCGTGATCACGTTCTTGTGCGGAAATGCATTCTCTTCTTCCTCGGTCATGTCGGGCTTGGCTTCCTTGTAGTCCTCGAGCAGCGAGTGATCGCGCGTGAGCAGCGCGATCGCGCCATCGCGAATGCGGTAGCAGCGCGAATCGCCGGCGTGCGCGACGTAGATCTTGTCGCCGGAGACGAGCGCCGACACGCACGTCGTGCCCATGCCCTTGTAGCGGAGGTCGCGGCTCGACGCTTCGTGGATGCGTAGGTTCGCGAGCTTGATCGCGACCGCGAGCCGGTTCTCGAGAAAGCTGAGCGACCGATCCATCTTGTACGGCCAGGTCGCGTCTTCGTCGGCGCGCGTGCGCTCGAAGAACTCGCCGAGTGTGTCGGCGCACAGCTTCGACGCGACCTCGCCGGACGCATGGCCGCCCATCCCGTCGGCGACGAGGAACACCCGCTCGTCCTCGATGAGCGAAAAATAGTCTTCGTTGTGGGCACGCTTCATTCCCACGTCGGTCTTCGCGGCGTATCGAATCTTCATGGCTCCTGCTCTCGTGCAGGAGTCATTGGTCACCGCGAGCGTGACGGTTGCGGTGGACTCCACCACCCGCTAATTGTCGAGCTCAGTATCGAGGCTCGCGTCCCCGCACGTCAAGCGGACGGCTTGACGTCGCGCGCGCGGGGCGCCAAGCTGTCCCCAATCGAATGGCGGTGGAGTCCGCCGTAACCGCCGCCCTCGGGCCAATGACTCCTGCGATTCCTCGAAAGGTATTCGCATGGAGCGATTTCAAAACTTCCTCGTCATCGGCGCCGGCGGTGCGATCGGTAGTTGCTTGCGCTACGCGATCACGCTGTGGACCCAGACGAAGGGCTGGACCGCGTTTCCGTGGGCGACCCTGTTCGTCAATGTGGCCGGCTGCTTTCTGATCACGTTCATCTTCGGCGTGCTCGCGTCGGGCTCGAACCTGCGGCTGTTCCTGACCACCGGCATCATGGGCGGCCTCACCACGTATTCGAACTTCGATTACGAGACCACGCGCTTCTTCCAGCAGGATGCACCGGCGAGCGCATTCGCGAACGTCGGAGTCACGTTAGTTGCGTGCTTCGCAGCAGGCCTACTCGGCGTGGCGCTGTCGCGCGTCTTGGTGCCGGAATAACAACAAGGAGACCGCATGCGCATCCTCGATGGCGAGCAGACATTGTGCCGAATCTTCATCGGTGACAGCGATAAGTTGCATCACCACGTGTTGTGGCGCGCGTTGCTGGACCGTCTTCGTAAAGAAGGCTTCGCCGGCGCAACGGTCTTGCACGGAGTGGCCGGCTTCGGCGCACGTAGCATCGTTCACACCACGAACATCCTCGATCTGTCGACCGACCTGCCGGTCGTGATCGAAGTGGTCGACAACGCCGAGCACATCGACAAGCTCACGGCAATCCTCGACGAGATGCTCGTCGGCGGGCTCGTGACGTTGGAGAAGGTGCATGTGTTGCGCTACGCGCCCGGCAAGTCGAATGGTCCGTGATCCAGCGCTCGCCGCGATCGCGCGCATCGCCGGTGCAGTCGATGCACCGGAGATCGAGCATGGCGCACTCACGACTGCCGAGCGACTCGAAGCAGGGCGGTTCTATGTCGCCGTGCTCGGCCAATTCAAGCGCGGTAAGTCGACGCTGATCAACGCGCTCGCGAACCGTGCGTTGCTCCCGACTGGTGTCGCGCCTGTGACGTCCGTCGTGACGATCGTGCGGCACGGCGAGGCGCCGGCCGCGCGCATGCGCCGACGAGACGGCGCGTGGGAAGCGATCCCGATCGAGGACGTGCGCGTGTACGTCTCTGAAGACGGTAACCCGCAGAACGAGCGCGGCGTGGTCGCGGTCGAGCTCGTGACTCCTTCGAGCTTGCTCGAACGCGGTCTGTGCCTCGTCGACACCCCCGGGCTCGGTTCGGTGAATCCTGGGAACACGCAGGAGACGCGCGACTTTCTCCCGCACGTCGATGCCGCGCTGCTCGTCGTCGGCGCAGATCCGCCGATCACCGGTGACGAGGCGCGCCTGCTTCGCGGACTCGGCGAGCGCGTACGCGACATGTTCGTCGTGGTCGCGAAGGCCGACCGCGCCTCCGCGCAAGAGCTCGGTGAAGCACGGGCGTTCACAGCGCGGGTATTGGCCGCGACGCTGCCCGGTCGAGACATCCCGGTGTTCGCGGTCAGTGCACAGGAGGTCCTCGCGACAGGCGAGCCGACGCGCGAATGGGCGAAACTCGCAGCCACGCTCGGCGAGCTCGCGCTCGGCTCGGGGGCAGCGCTCGTCGAGACTGCGCGCAAGCGCGAGCTCGCCGCGCTCGCAACTTCGCTCCGACGTCACATCGATGAGAACCGCGGAGCCTTGCTGCGGCCGGTCTCCGAGACCAGCCGCAGGATCACGAAGCTTCAGCGCGCCGCCGACGAAGCCGAGCGCGCGCTCGTCGAGCTTCGTCACCTGTTCGACGCCGAGCAGAAGCAGATCGAGCGCCGGCTCGAAGCGGACCGCAAGAAGTACGTGACCGCGATGTTCCCCGGGCTCGTCGCCGCGCTCCCCGCCGACGCACAGCGCGCGAAGCTCCTCGCGGCCGTTCAGGACGAGTGCGAGCGCCGCGTGCGCACGTGGCGCGACGAGCTGCGGCCGCGTGTCGAGGCCGAGTTCGCCGCCGCGGCGAGCCGCTTCGCCACGGCCGCCGAGGAGGTCACGGCCAAGGTGCGCACGTCGAGTCCGGATACCGCGCTCCCCGAGTCGCTCGGAATCGACACCACGCTGTGCGTCCCGAGTCGGTTTTTCTTCGCGCCGCTCAACACCGACGCGAACCCGTCGCTGTGGACGCGCCTCGGCGATGGTCTGCGCGGTGCGAGTGGCAAGGCGCGCGCCGGCCACCTCGCAGCGGCGCAGTTCGCCGAGCGCCTGCTCGAAGCCAACGCGCACGGGGTCGTCGGTGACTACGTGTACCGGATCGTCGAATCGCGCCGTGGCATCGAGCGCGCGGTGCGCGATGCCCTCCGCGGTGCCGCGGACGCCGCAGTCGCCGCGGCAGCACGCGCCGAGCGACTGCGGGCGCTCGGCGAGCATGCAGTCGCCGCCGAGGCCGACCGGCTGCTCGCGTTACGCCAGGAGTTGGAGCCGATCGCAGCGTGATCAGGTGCGGCGAAACCCGCCGGCGGCGACGAACGCCTTGCCCGCGAAGACCGCGTCGCGTCCGAGCTCGTCTTCGATGCGCGCGAGCTGGTTGTACTTCGCGACGCGCTCGCCGCGCGCGGGCGCGCCGCTCTTGATTTGCGCCGCGCGCGAGCCGACGGCGAGATCGGCGATGAAGTCGTCGCTCGTCTCGCCGGAGCGATGGCTGATCACCGTGCCGTAGCCCGCCGCGTGTGACATCGCGATCGCCTCGAGCGTCTCCGTAACCGTCCCGATCTGGTTGAGCTTGATCAGCGACGCGTTCGCGACCTTCTCGCGGATCGCACGCGCGATGATCTTCGGGTTGGTCACGAAGATGTCGTCGCCGACGATCTGCACGGTCGCTCCGAGCCGCTGCGTGAGCAGTTTCCAGCCATCCCAATCGTCCTCTGCGAGACCGTCCTCGATCGACCAGATCGGGAACGTGCGCACCCACGTCTCATAGAGCTCGACCATCTGCGCCGACGTTCGGGCCGGCGCCCCCGACTTCTTGAACTCGTAGCGACCGTTCTCGTAGAGCTCGCTCGCCGCCGGATCGAGCGCGATCACGATGTCCTTGCCCGGTCGCAGCCCCGCGGCTTCGATTGCCTCGACGATCACCTCCAGTGCCTGCACGTCGGCGCGCAGGTGAGGCGCGAATCCGCCCTCGTCGCCGATCGAGGTCGACATCCCGCGCTTCTTAAGGAGCGCCTTGAGCGCCTGGTAGGTCTCCGCGGCCATCCGCAGCGCCTCGCGGAAGCTGGGAGCGCCGACCGGCGCGATCATGAATTCTTGGAAATCGACGCTGTTGTCGGCATGCGCGCCGCCGTTCAGCACGTTGAACATCGGCACCGGGAGCAACGGCTGTTGTCCGCGTGCGAGCCAGTGATAGAGCGGTTCGTGCACGCTCGCGGCCGACGCGCGCGCTATCGCGAGCGAGACGCCGAGGATCGCGTTCGCACCGAGCTTCGACTTGTTCTCGGTGCCGTCGAGCTCGATTAGTTTGTGATCGATCGCGCTTTGGTTGGGGCCGTGGACGCCGCGCAGCGCCGGCGCGATCTTTCCGTGCACGTTCGCGATCGCGACGAGCACGCCTTTACCGCCGAAGCGACTCTTGTCACCGTCGCGCAGCTCGACGGCTTCGCGGCTGCCCGTCGATGCGCCTGACGGCACCGCGGCACGGCCGAACGAGCCGTCGCCGAACGTGACGTCCACCTCGATCGTCGGGTTGCCGCGCGAGTCGAGGATCTCGCGCGCGTTCAGAGTAGAGATCGTGAAGTCTGACATCTGGAACCTTTCCGGATGCGCCGGAGGTTCGTTGAACGATCCTGCGGCGCGTTGCCTAGCCACAGGAGTCATCGGCCGCTCTCGCGGCGGTTTCGGCGGACTCCACCGCCATCTATGAAGTTGCAGCGAGCTTGCGCGTCACGAGGGATGCGCGCAAGCCCGAGAGCGCGCGCGTTCCCGCTCCCGGACTCGTTCGCTCTCGAGCCGGCGCGCTCGATGCGTCAATCGATCCCACGCACGAGAACGTCGACCTTGCGCGCACCGTGAGCGCGAAGCCGATGCACGAGCCGACTCGAGGTGCGCCGTGGGGAATCGAGCACGTACTCGCGGATCGTCGACCACGCTGGATGATCGACAAGTCGAGGATCGATCTCGACGTCAGCTGCGAGATGACACCCGATGACGAAGCCGCGCTCGAACCGCGCTTCGCGCGCGTGAACGAATGGAGCGATCGGACCGATCCACTCGATCTTGTGACGCGAGAGCAGCTTCTTCTCGCGCTTGCGCGTCTTGCAGGCGTCTACCCACTTTGCGTTCCGGGCGATTGTTCTGGACTCGGCATTAGGTTGGGTAACGGCGATGGGACATTCGGTGAAGAAGAAGGTACACGGCTGGGGCAGCCCCGATTGCAGTAGTGGCCGCGGACGTTAATAACGATGGCATACTGGACCTAATTGTCGTGAACTCGGGTGGCGCTGGGTCAATGTAGGAGGCCATTGGCGCAGGAGAGACGCAGAAGCGTTCACTGTTGTGTCGGGACACCAGCCTCCGTCGTGACCGGTTGCGCCTGATTTCCGTCCCACGAGAACAACTGCCCGTACAGAATCTGATTCCCATTGCAGTCGTTATCCACCCAGGTCTTGCCAAAGTAGGCGGCGTCATCGCACCAAGATCCCAAATTCAAGTACATCCCGTAGTCTTGATTGTAGCTAAACTTGTGGTGATGAGAATGTCCAGCAATATTGATCTTCGCTTGGCCGACTTCCATCTCGTAGAATGGATCCCACTCGTTCATGATCGCCGTTATCGCGTTCGTATTCCGATGAGTGTCCCACTCGTTTACCAGATTCTGAAACATCGCGCGGACCGTCGCAGCGCTCATCAATGAGCCATC
>DASXEF010000074.1:0-5600 GCA_036490255.1 Kofleriaceae bacterium | reverse complement strand
GGATCGAATTGGCCGACCTGTATCAGGTGAACGTCGGGCCCCGGGCATAGCTTGTCGTTCTTGCACGCGCACCCCAGTGCAAGCAGGGGAATCCACCATCGCCGCATCATCATGTCCCTCTTAGTGAGTTACGGAATCGTTGTGTTCCGGAGATTCTATAGCGAGTTGCCGTTCGGCGTTGTCGGCGCGTCGCGTATAGATGATCAGCGGCGTGTGTCGCGCGATGTCGCGATAGCCGGCGATCACGACTGCAAGCTCGTCGGCGGCTTCGCGGTGACGCTGCTTGCGCGACGCGATCTGCGCGAGCCCGTAGGTCGCTTCGAGCACCTGTTGGTGATCCCACCATTGCTCGTCGGGGTGATGAAGTGCGATCAGCGCACGAAACTCCGACGTGGCCGTATCGAGCTCGCCGCGCAGTAGTGCCAGGTCGCCGCCTGCGAGTGCGCGCAGTCGTGCATCGCCCTGGCGAATCGCACGCGTGTACGCAGCTTCCGCTTCGTCGGTGTGACCGGCTTCAGCGGCGACGAAGCCGAGGATCCACTCGCACTCGGCTGCGAGCGCGCCGAACGTGCCGGACGCTTCGTAGTCGGTGCAGATCGGTGCGACGAGCTTTGCCGCAACTGCTGGATCGGCCTGGAGTGTCGCGAGCTGCATTTGTGCGTCGAGAGTTCGCAGATGGTGCGGCCCGAGCTCGTCGCGAGTGCGCTGCCACGCCGAGCGCAGTAATCGATCGCGCTCGACGAGATCGGACGTCACGACCGCGAGGTTGCGGTCGATCGATGTGAGCTCGAGCTCTGGTGCATCGCCGGCCGCGATATGTGCGCGGCGGTAGTACGCGCGCGCATCGTCGACATCGCCGGCATCGACGAACGCCTCGCCGGCATTGCCTAGCAACAGCGCCTTCACGAAGCGCTCCGCCGGCGGCAGTGCCTCGCTCATCGGCACGAGGTATTCGAGCTCGTGCTTGAGCTGCGCGAGCTGTGGTGGCGCCGTGCCTTCGGCGTAGATCAGCCGCGCGAACGCTTCGACCAGCAACGCTTGCTGCTTGCCGGTCGCGAGCGCGGCGTCGCGCGCGGTCTTGAGCGGCGCGATCGCGGCACCGGGATCGAGCCCGCCGATCAGGATGCGACCGACTTCTAACGCGGCTTCGGCGATCACCGGCGCGTAGCGGACGGTTTGCGCGGCGCGCAGCTCGGCCTTCGCGATCGCGAGCGCCGCGTCGGTCTTGCCGGCGCGATCGAGCACCGCCGCCTGGCTGAGCTGCGTGCGAATGCGCTCGACTTCGACGCTTGCCGGGAGCGTCGCCGGCGGCGCCGGTTGATCCAAGAACGCGGCGACATCGCCGCACCGGCCGGCGCTCGGCAACCCGGCGACGACCTCGAGCGCTTGCATCGCGTGCGTGCCGTCGAGCGCCGAGATCGCCTCGATCGACGACGACAGCTCGTCGAGCTGGTGATCGAGACACAGCACCTCGCGATCGAACAGCGCGTCGGAGCGCGCGCCGTTCGCGTTTGCGAGACAGACACTGGTGCGTGCGCGGCTCCAATCGGCGGCGCGATCGTCGAGCTGATCGAGCACGCGATGCTCGGTGTCGGCGCTGTACGGGCCGGCCAGGCTGGCGAGCTTGCCGACGAGCGCGACGCGCTCGCTCGGTCCCCACACCGCCTCGAGCGCGCGGTCGGAATCGGCGCAGGTCGGTCGCGCGGCGTGCGTCGTGAAGCCCATCACGGCGACGGCGGTCGCGAGCGCGCCCGTCGCGATCGGCCAGCGCCAGCGCCGCACGCCGCGCGGCCGGCCGAGCTCGTCGAGCAGCGCACGCATCGAGGGATACCGCCGGCTCGGATCGGCGGCGAGCCCGCGGCGCAACGCTTGGCGCAGCCATGCCGGCACGCGGCGACCGTCGCCCGCGATCCGGACTTCGTTGCGGCCGATGTTCGCGACGCGATCTTCGATGCTCGCGCCTTCGAACGGTGCGACGCCTTCGACGGCGCGGTGCATCGCGACGCAGAAGCTGAATTGATCCGACGCGGCGGTGACCGCCCTACCCGCGAGCTGCTCGGGCGACGCGTACAAGAACGTGCCCAGGAACGTGCCGGTCGACGTGCGCAGCGGCGATCCGAACGAGATGCGCGGCGACTTCGCGTCGAGCGTGTCCTCTTCGAACGAATCGGCCGACATGCGCGCGAGCCCGAAATCGAGCACGCGTACGTGGCCGCTCGTGCTGATGATCGCGTTGCCGGGCTTGAAGTCGCGGTGGATGACGTCCACCGAGTGCGCGGCGGCGAGCCCTTCGCCGGCCTGCAAATAGGTCGCGACGACGTCGCGCCAGCTCCGCGTTGCCGCGCGCTCCCAGGTCGCGAGCGTCTGGCCTTCGAGCAGTGCCATCACCACGACGATCTGACCGTCGTGACTGAGCACGTCGTGCACGCGCACGACGTTGGGATGATCGAGCCGGGCGAGCGCGCGGGCTTCGCGCAGCAAGCGATCGCGCGCGCGTGGATCGCCGGCGCCGCCCGGATACACGACCTTGAGCGCGACGCGGCGCTGCAATTCCGGATCGTAGGCGGCGTAGACCAGGCCCATGCCGCCGCCGGCGAGCGGATCCAAGATCTGATAGCGGCCGAGCAGCGGCGGCTTCATCACGCCGAACATCGCGAGCTCGATGCGAGCCCGCGCGCGTTCCATCGCGATCGGATCGCTGCTCGGCGGGGTCGCCAGCTCGGCGTCCACCGTCGATAACTCGTCCTCAATCGCCATCCCGCGCTCCCATATAAGCTTACAGCGGTCCGACCTCGCTCGTAGGGTTAGTGGACGCCCGCCGAAAAACATTCCGGAACGAATCGCCGGGACCCGCCACTACCACGCAGGTCTCCGGCTGGAGCGGGGTGGGGTGGGCTCGGCGAGCTCCGCCGGAGGTCACACTTACTGCACGGCGAACAACAGGTTGTCGTAGCCGGCGGCTTTCGCCGAATACACGATCAGGTTGATCACGCGCGCGTCGGTGCTCTCGTCGGCAGCGAGGATCGCGACGCCTTTGCTCGCCGCGGGCTTCGGCAGCGCGGCGACGAGCTCGTCGATCTGAAAGCGATCGCGCTTGAGCACGGCGTCGAGCTTCACGATCGATCGGCCGTTGACGAACAGCTCGGTGCGCGAGACCGAGATCATCGGCGCGGCCGGCAGTGCGCGCGACGGTTGCACGAGCGGCAGCACCGGCGGTTGCGGCGCGGCGTCGTGCGGCGGTTTGCAGTGCGCCGGCGGTGGTCGTCGCGCGGGTGGTCGCGTGCCGAAGCGACGCGCATCGTCGAACCTGGCGAGCGCGCCGGTCGCGCCGGACTCGCGCACGCGCACGAGCGTATCGATCGTGGTCTGAAACGGCACGCCGGGCGCGACGCGCACGGTCACCGCGAGCGGGCACGTCGTCGATACGAACGATTGCAGCTCGTGGCGGAGCCAATCGTTGCTGCCGTCGCGCGGCGCGAAGCAGCTCTGATCCGATCCGGTCGCGATCCACGTGCCGTCGGCATCGAGCTCGAGCTCGACCGCGCGCTCGCACGGATCGGCGATCGCCGCACGAGCCACCAAGGCGAGCACCACCGCGATCGCAAAACGTCGCATCTGATCGTGATAGCCGGTGCAGCGCACATCAGCAAATTCCGTGTGGTGCGAGGAATGCAGTGCTTCGCATCATGCAAACCAACACCATGACCGCGAAGACGCAGATCACGATTCACGCGGCGCCCGACAAAGTATGGGCGGCGTTGACCAAGCCCGAGCTGGTCAAGCAGTACTTCATGGGCGCGCAGATGACGGCCGATTGGAAAGTCGGCGGCGAGCTCAAATACGAGGGCGAGTTTCAGGGCAAGCCGTTCGAAGAGCACGGCGAGATCAAGAAGCTCGAGCCCGAGAAGGTGCTGCAGGCGACGAACTTCAGCGCGGCGTCGGGCAAGCCAGACGCGCCCGAGAACTACGCGCTGGTGACATGGGAGCTCGAGAAAAAGGGCGGCGATACCCTGCTCTCGGTCTCGCAGGATCACATCGCGAACGACAAAGGCGTGACCCACGCGAAGGAGATGTGGGACTTCGTCTTGAAAGGGATCAAGAAGGTCGTCGAGGCGTGATCACGGCGCCGGCGGCGGCGTGGTCGTCGATGCGCCCGGAGTCGCGGGCGTCGTCGGGTTCGTCGGCTGATTCGGCTGCGTGTTCTCGATCGCCTTGAGCTTGGCTTCGGCGTCGGCGGCGCGCGCCTCGGCGGCAGCTTCGGCGGCCTTCGCGGCCTCGAGGTCGAGCTGGTCCTTGGTCTTCGGCTTCGGCGCTTCGCGCTTCTCGAGCAGGTTGACGGAGAACGTCAATAACAACGTGTTCTGGACCTGCACTTGATCCTGGCCGTCGGGGAACAGCTGCGGGTCGCGCGTGACGGTCAGCGAATACACGGCCGAGAGCCACTTCGAGAATTTGTAGGTCAGGTCGGCTTCGAACGCGACGCGCGTGAGGAAGCCGGCGCTGCGGTTGTAGCTGTCGTTGTTGAGGAACGGGAACAGCACGGCAAGGCCGGCCTTGTACTGGAAGTCGCCTTTTTGCAGCTTGCCGCTCGTGCCGGCGAAGCCTTCGACGCCGAGCTGCTCGACGTCGGAGAGCTCGACGACCTCGACCTCCGTCGTATCGGCCGCGTTCGCGTGCGGCACGTACGAGCCGTTCGCGAGCGTCGTGCGGCCGCCGATGCCGAGGCGGAACGCGAGGCCGAACTCTTCCTTGCGGATCGGATCGGCGAAGCCGCCGACCGACTCGGTGACGGTGAGCGGCTTGAACGCGTCGGTGAGCCGCTGCTCGAACGAGCTCTGGTTGAGCTGGATCGGCGCCGCCGGGTTCGTGACGTCGACCCAGCTCGTCGGCGTGCCGCGGACGTCTTCGCCGGGGAAGAACGACGTCGCGAAGCTCGCGCGCGCGTAGAGACCCAAGTTCGGCGTCAGGAAGTAGTTGTAGACTCCGTCGAGCTTGAACACGTCGTTGCTCTTGACGAAGCGCGAGACGACCGGCGTGCGCGTGAAGCCTTCATTGATGAGGCCGGTGAGCGCGATGTAGTGCGGGCCCTGGATGTATTCGGCGCCGCCGTTGAGGCCGCCGGCGAGCGTCGTCGACGTGCCGTCGACTTGACCGATCACGTTGTCGTTCGAGATCAAGTTCGCGCCGGCCGTGAACATGAAGAACGGATTCCAGCCGGTGATGATCGCGGCCGCGTCGACGCCCTTGGGCGCTTCGACGGGCACGAGCTCGGCTTGAGCGCGCACGCTGCGGCTCGCCAACGATGCGACGAGCATCACAACAGTGCTAACGAGAATACGCATGCGGGCGTTGTCGCCCGCGGGCACGGCGTTGTCACGGCCAGCGGCGTACTAAGTGGAGAGCGTGAATGCGGTTTCACATGCGACATCCGCGCGACGCCGCCTCGATAGAGCATGACGAAGTCCATGACGGCGTTGGTGCTCGTGGCCGCTTGCACGAGCAACAACAACAAGCCCACCGACGCGGGTGCGCAGCAGCAGCAGCACGATGCCGCGATCGGATCGGGATCCGGATCCGGATCGGGATCGGGATCCGGATCG
>DASXEF010000629.1:0-4119 GCA_036490255.1 Kofleriaceae bacterium | reverse complement strand
GAGGTACCGACGGCGTGGCGACGCGGCAGCATCTACGACCACGATCACCTTGCGATGCGATTCGAGCGCTGCGCGCGCGTCGACGACAAGGCGCTCTCGCGCGCGGTCGCGATCCTGCGCGAGGAGCTCGCGGTCGCGCGTGCTGCGAGCTCCGTGCGCCGTGCGGCGACGCAGGGGATCATCCACGGCGACTTGTTCCGCGACAACGTGCTCTGGGACGGCAACGAGATCTCCGCCGTGCTCGACTTCGAGCAAGCGTCGGGAGGCAGCTTGGTCTACGACCTCGCCGTCTGCATCAACGACTGGTGCTGGACGATCTTTCCGCGCTTCGATCTCGCCGCTGCGCTCGTCGTCGGCTATTCGCGCGTGCGGCCGTTGTCGGCGGCGGATCGCGCGGCGCTGCCGATCGAAGTTCGTGCGGCGGCCGCGCGCTTCACGCTCACGCGCATCACCGATGTCTATTTGGCAAGGGTCGATAACCCCGACAAGGACTTCCGTGCCTTTCTGGCGCGCTGCGAAGCATGGCGGGGCCCGGCACTTGGCCAACTTACGGCGGCAGTGTAGCGTCCCGCGCGCTGGCGCTGATTCTGCAAACGCCAGCACGAAAGCCGATGACTAGGTTCTTGTTACTCGTCGCGTTGGCTGGCTGCGCGGCCAAGGTCACGTACGTTCCCGGCACACGCATTCCGTTTTCGGACGCGAACAAATCGGTGCTCGACACCATCGAGCTGTATCGGCTCGCGGTCGAGCGCGGCGACGCCGATGGCCTGATGCTGATGGCCGCGAAGCAGTACTGGGAAGACTCGGGGACACCGACCGGCGCCGATGACTACGGCTACGACGGTCTGCGCAACGTGTTACTGACGCGCTTATCGAAGGCGAGCGATATCCGCTACTCGATGCGCTACATGGAAGTGCGCCAGACGTGCCCGAAAGATCTGCACGCCGGCTGCCGCGCCGCCGTCGACGTGCTGATCGACGCGAGCTTCACGATCGCCGACGCGACCGGCAAGCCCGAGCGTCCCGACAAGCGCGATCAGAACGAGCTCGTGCTCGAGTGGGACGGCCATCGCTGGCTGTTCCTATCGGGTATGTAAATCGTTCGTGATGCGTTGTTGCCAGTCGGTCGCGAGCAGGTGATCGACGGCGTTGGTCTCGGGGCCGCGTAGCGCCGCGATCGCGTGATCGAGCTGCGCGCGATCGCCCGTGCGATACGCCGCGATCGCGAGCCGGCGCGCCGCGAACCGCACGAAGTTGGAGCCGGGCAGGCCGCGCGCGAGCGCGAGGTCGAGCTCGCTCGTCGCGCCGGCCCAGTCGCCCGCATTCGACAGCTGCAGGCCGAGCAAGTAGTGCGCGAACCCCAAGCTCGGCTCGGCGTCGGCGGCGCGCTGAGCATCGCGGATCGGCTCGGCGCCGATCGCGGCGAAGAAGTAGCTGCGTAGCGCGTCGCCGGCGGGACCTGCGTGCGCGAGCGCGAACGCTTCGGCGTCGAGCTGGCGGCGCTCGCTACCGTCGAGCGGCAGCGCGCGTGCGCGTTCGATCAGCGCGAGCTTGTCGCGATCGGTCGTCAGCGTGCGCGCGAGCTTGTCGAGCACTTCGGCGCGCAGCGTGGTCGTCACGTCGGCGTCGTCGGCGATCGCGGTCCAGATCGCGTGCGCCTGCGCGCGTTGAAACGGATCGCCGGTGATCAACACGCCGCCGAGGTCGATGCGATTGCGCGGCTCGTCGGGCGCTTCGGCGCAGACGTCGCGCAACAGCGCGAGCGCCTTGTCGCGATCGCCGCGTGTCAGCTCGCCGAACGCGGCCTCGCGGCGCGCCGCGATCGCGTGCGGGCACGGCCGGCTGAACACGCTGCCGCCGCGGAAGCGTTCGCGCGTACCTTCGACGACCGCCTTCGGCAGCTCGATCGCATCGATCATCGCGCGCCACTCGGTTTCGAGCTCGCCGAGCGACTTGGCGTACGCGCCTTCGAAGTTGCCGCCCGAGTGATAGAGCGCGCGCAGCTTCGGCGCGCCGTACGTATCGAGCAAGAAGCGCAAGAACGATCCCGCGGTCGTGTAGCCGCGCGCCGACGAAAATTCGAAGAATTCGATCGACAACAGGTCGCGCAGCTCCGGCCGCATGCCCATCAGCTCGAGCGCGCGCACCGATTCGTGCGGCGTCAGCGGGCCGTCGCCGCCGGGCCAATCGAGCGCCACCGCGAGGCCCTCGATGAGGCCGGGGTTGAACAGCACGCCGTCCTTCACGGCGACGCCGAAGAAGCGATCGCCGAAGCTCGCGGCGACTGCATGCGCGATCTCGTGGCGCAACGACGTGTGTGGGAACGCGCGGTGATCGAGATAGATCTCGTGGCGCCACGGCTTGGCCATCTCGACGTTGCGCGCGCCGAACCAGCGCGCTTTCTGCTCGGTGTCGGCGAAGTAGTACGACGTCAGCTTGCCCGCCGGCGCTTCGCCGGGCGCATAGATCTGGTCGACGACCTGGCGATAGCGAAACTCGTGATCGGCCGCGATCAGCTCGATGTCGCGCTCGATGTCGGGCGTCTTTGCATAGTGGATCGTGAAGTGCTCGGTCTCGATCGTGCCGGCGAGGACGTTCTGAATATCGGCCGCGTCGATCGCGTAGCCGAGCTCGCCGGCATCGCGGCGGAGCAACACGGCGATCGCGAGCGCGATCACCGCGGCGATCGCCAGGCGGATCGTGCGCTGCGGTCGCGGCGCCGCGAACCGCACGCGATACGTCGGCACGTCGAGCATCGCGCCGATCGCGCAGACCACGCCGATCACGAACGCGAGCTGCTCGATGCGCGACCAGATCAGCGCGCCGCCGAGCACGATGTTCTCGTCGTACATGTTGCCGGGGAAGAACCCGATCAGCGCGTTGTAGACGAACACCGGCGGCTCGCTGTAGAAGCGCGCGAGCCCGAGCGCGATCAGCACGGCGATCGGACCGAGCACCGCCGCGACGGCCGCGATCCGGCGCTGGCCGAGCACGATCGCGATCGCGTGGCCCGATGCCGCGGCGAGCACCGCGCTCGCGATCGGCAACAGCGCGTATGCCTCGATGCCGAACCACCAATCGCAGGTCGGCACCCAGATGCCGTGGATCGCGGCGACCACGCCGGGCACGAGCGTCACGATCAGCGCGCGTTTGATCGACGTCGCGAGCCCGAGCGCGAGCGCACGCTCGGGTGTCTGCGCGCGATCTGCGATCGGCCGCGTCTCGCGTTGGAGCTCGCGCGCGTGTGCGGCACCGAGGTCGAGCCCGGCGATCGACGCGAGCCCCGCGACGACGACCGATAGCTCGAAGCCGAGCACGTCGAACAGCGGCACGAACCACACGGCGATCGCCACGACGCTGGCGACCGCCAGCCAGATCCATAGCCGCAAGTGTCGGGTCACCGCGAAACCCTGCTAGGGTAGGCCGTGGCCGATGAACCGCCCGAACGCCGCGTTGAAATGCGGCGACCGATCGAGCTCAAGGTCGAGTACAAGCGGCTGAACACGTTCTTCGCCGATTACACCAAAAACATCTCGCGCGGCGGCACGTTCATCAAGACTGCACGACCGCTGCCGGTCGGCACGGAATTCCTGTTCAAGTTGTTCATTCCGAGCCGCAAAGAACCGTTGACCATCCACGGTGAAGTGCAACGCATCGTCACCCATGCCGACCCCGAATCCGAGCAAACCGGGCAGGGGATGGCGATCAAATTCGTCTACCGCGAAGGCGATGCGCAGCACGAGATCGCGCGTACCGTCGAGGCGATCATGACCGATAGCCTCGGTCCGCGCCTCTACTCCAAGCTCATGGATCAGGCCCACAAGCGCAAAGGCGCCTCGTAATGTCGGTCGGGCGCTTCTTTCGCTATCTCGCGCCGAACCTGATCACGACGTCGTCGATGATCTTCGGCTTGGTGTCGCTGTGGTCGGCGCACAACGGCGACTACCCGCTCGCCGGCTGGATGATCATTTACGCCGTCCTCACCGATCGCATCGACGGCTTGGTCGCGCGTGCGCTCAAGGCGACGAGCGAGATCGGCATGCAGCTCGACTCGTTCGCCGACTTCTTGAACTTCGGCGTCGCGCCGGCGTTCCTCGTGCTGACGTATCTGTCGCATCG
>DASXEF010000589.1:0-16071 GCA_036490255.1 Kofleriaceae bacterium | reverse complement strand
CCATTGTCGGCGCGCACGGCAGGTGTCGCGTGAAGATGCGCACGATGCGCCGGTTGCGCACGATCGCGATGCGCCGCCGATCGGTGCTCGATTTCGTCGACGCGACGATGGAGCCCGATCCGGGGCCGGCGCCTGAAGCCGTGTTCGATCGCGTGACCGGACCTTTCGATCGCCGCCGCACGATCTGTGCGCCGGGCGCCGCGGACGAAGAGACGTGATCGCACCGAAGCTCGCTTCCGCGCTGCGGCGCGGTGGACGGATCGCCGTCGAACGTCCGCGCGTCGCCGCGTGGGCGCTCGTCGCCGCGACGTGCGCGATGTTCGTCGCCGGCGCGGCGTTGCTCGCCGCCGATGCGGTCGAACGCGCGGCCGGCGCACGCACGCACGCGAACGCGAGCAGCCTCGTCGTCTACCTCGGCGACGGCGTGACCGATGCGTCCGCGCACGTGCTCGCGACGCAGCTCGAGCAACTGCCCGGCGTCGAACGCGCCGAGCTGGTTCCCGCCGCCGAATCGGCACATCGACTCGAGCGCTCGCTCGGGGCCGATGCCGCGTTGCTCGACGGCGTCGATCTCGCGAGCTTGCCATCGTCGGTCGAGGTCACGCTCGCGCCCGGCGTGCGCGACGTGCTCGCGCTGTCGCCGACGATTCGCGCGCTTCGCGGCACGCCCGGCGTCGCCGATGTCGTGCTCGGTCCCGACGCGCCGACGGATCCGCAACCCAACGCGAACGCGCAGGACGTCGCATGGGGCGCCGCGGCCGTGCTCGGTGTGCTCGCGATCGTCGTCGTGCTCGCGTCGCTGCGCATGCGGCTGCAGCGCGAACGCCGCGAGCGCGAGGTCTACGACTTGCTCGGCGCGTCGCCGGCGTTTTCGATCATGCCGACCGCGCTCGCCGGTGCGCTTCACGGCGCCGCCGCCGCGGTGCTCGCCGCGCTCGCGCTCGTGCTCGGCCTCGCGCGCTACGGCGACCAGTTGCCGATCGAGATCGCGTTGCCGGCCGCGTCGGCGCTGTTCGTGTTCGTCGCGCTCGGCGCAGCGCTCGGCTTCGTCGGCGGTGGCCTCGCGGCGGGGTCACGTGCGCGCTAGCTGGCTCGTCGTGCTCGTCGCGCTCGCACCGTTCGCCGATGCGAAGTCGAAGCCGCACGTCGCGCCGCCGCCGAAGCCTGTGGTCGATCCGCGCGTCGCGCTCGCCGCGCAGGTTGCGGCCGAGCAGCAAACGCTCACGACGACGATCGACACGGTCGCGACGAAGCTCGCCGCCGCCGATGCGACGCGCGCGCATCGCGTGCTCGCCGCGATTCGCATCGCCGAAGCGCCGCCGGATCGCTCCGACGATCCGCTGGGCGCGGCGCGCCGGCTCGCCGCCGCCCGCTACTTGCTCGCGCGCGACGCCGCCGAGCGCGGCTTGCTCGCCGACGAGCTCGCACAGCTCCACGGCGCCGAGCACGAAGTCACGGTTGCCGAGGCGAGCGTCGCGACCGCCGTGCTCCCGGATCATCTCGCGTGGCCGGCGACCGGCACGATCGCGCGTCGCTTCGGCGAATATCAGCACGAGCGCAGCAAGGCGACGCTGTCGCGGCGCGGGCTCGACATCGAAGTCGATGATCACGCGGTCGCCGAGGCACCCGCCGACGGCATCGTGCGCTTCGCCGGACCGATTCGCGGGCTCGACCGCGGTGTCGTGATCGATCACGGCGGTTACTTCACGGTGATCGCGAAGCTCGGCGAGCTCGCGACGCTGGTCGGCGCGCACGTCGGCAAAGGCGATCGGCTCGGTCGCGCGGCGCGCCATCGCGTCTACTTCGAGGTCCGCGCGAAGGTCGGCCCGGGTGGGCTGCCGATCGATCCAGAACCGCTACTCGGACACTGATTCGGCGTCCAAGCTCGGGTTCGCTGCTCACGATTCAAACGCGCTGCCGCCTGGGTTCACGCGAGCTCGTGCGCACTGCGCTGCGAAGAGTGAACGGAGAATCGGAATAGTGAGCCGAGAATGTTCGCTACACTTCACTAATGTCGCGCGCCAGCCATCTCGCCGCGTTCGCAGCCGGCACCGTGCTCGCGAGCGCCGTCGCGTTCGCGGTGCCGAAAGACGTCTCGCGGTTTCGCACGTTCGACGCCTTTGCGCAGTCGCTCGCGCTCGTCGAGGCGAACTACGTCGACAACCCCGACGAGCAAGCGCTGCTGCGCGACGCGACGCGCGGCATGCTGCACAACCTCGACGTCCACTCGACGTACCTGCCGCCGAATCGCTACCAGAAGATGCGGCAAGACACCGAGGGCGAGTTCGGCGGCATCGGCATCGTCCTTGCGCCGGGTGCGATCGACGATGCGCGGCCGAGCGTGCCGCCGTATCCGATCATCGACGAGATCGAGCCGACCTCGCCGGCCGAGACGGCCGGCTTACAAGTCGACGATCGGCTCGTCACGATCGACGGCGTACCCACCGCCGAGGCGGGCCACGAGCTCAAGGACGCGAGCGCGTGGGAAGCCAAGCTGCGCGGCGCATCGGGCACGCGCGTCGCCGTGACGGTGCTGCGCGTCGGCTGGCACGATCCGAAGCCGTTCACGCTCGTGCGCGCGCAGGTCAAGCAAGCGAGTGTGCACTCGAAAATCATCGAAAACCGTATCGGCTACGTCGCGATCAATCGCTTTGCCGAAGCGACGGCCGCCGACGTCGCCGCCGCGCTCGTCGATCTAAGGAAGCACAACGGGCTCGGCGCGCTCGTGCTCGATCTTCGCGACGATCCGGGCGGTCTCGTCGATCAAGCGGTGCTCGTCGCCGACGAGTTCCTCGACGACGGCACGATCGTGACGATCAAAGGGCGCAAGAGCGTCGAGACCCAGAACGCGCACAAGGGCGGCGCCGGCGTCGGCGTGCCGATCATCGCGCTCGTCGATGCGGGTACGGCGAGCGCGGCGGAGATCCTCACGGCCGCCTTGCACGACCACAATCGCGCGAAGTTGGTCGGCCTGCCGACGTACGGCAAGGGCACCGTCCAGACGTTCTACGATCTCGATGACGGGTCCGGGCTCAAGCTCACGACCGCCCGCTATTACACGCCGAAGGGCAACTCACTGGAATCAAAAGGCATCGTGCCGGACGTTCGCGTAGATGCATTTACTCCCGAGGTGATCACGGCCGGCAGTGGCATTGGGAGCGCGAGTGGTGCCACAATTAACGACGCAGCTGGTGACGACCCACAGCTCGCGGCAGCCGTACAGCTTGCTCGACAGGCTCTACACACCGCGAACAAGTAGTCGGCCCAACGGTTGTTTTCGCAAAGCTTGGGCTGGTACAACCAATAATGCGACGTTGGACGATCGTCTAAGCGTCGGCCACGGGGAACACATCCGACGATGTTCAAGCTTGTGATCCAGGATGACGAGGGGAAGACGACAGTCGTTCCTCTGATCCGCGACGAGATCACGATCGGTCGCAAAGAAGGCAACACGATCCGTCTCACCGAGCGGAACGTGTCGAGACGCCACGCGCGAATTCTGCGCAGCGACAACGAAGTGCAGATCGAAGATCTCGGCAGCTATAACGGCATTCGCGTCAACAACGCGCGAATCGCGGAACGCGTGTCGCTGCGAATCAGCGACCAGGTCCAGATCGGCGACTACAAGCTGTATCTGAAGGCCGAAGGTGTCGAGCAAGTCGACGACGCGCGCACGATGCCGATCGAGCGGATCGACACGCCGCCGGCCGAGATGCCCGCGGTCGCGCCGCCGCCATCATCGATCCCGACCACGCCGATGCCCGCGCAAGCGCGCCCGGCTCAGGTCGCGCAGATGGCGGTCGCCGATACCGATCCCGCCGGTCGCCCGGTCGCGACGGCCGCGCAGGTCGCCGCGCTGACTGCACCGGCGAGCTACGGCAAGCTCGTCATCATCTCGTCGAACTATCCGGGCAAAGAGCTCGATCTCACGCGCCCGCAGATGATCATCGGCCGGACCGACGAGAACGATCTCGTCATCAACCACCGATCGATCAGCCGCAACCACGCGAAGATCACGCGCGACACCGAGACCCAGCGCTACACGATCAGCGATCTGCAGTCGTCGAACGGCGTCCGCGTCAACGGCCAGGATTACGGCAAGGTCGAGCTGCGTCGAGCCGACGTGATCGATCTCGGCCACGTGCGCATGCGCTTCGTCGAGCCCGGCGAAGAGTTCGTATTCAATTCGTCGATGATCGCCGACATCACCGAGACCGGCGGCAAGCGCGGCATGCTCGTCGCGATCATCCTCGGCGTCGTCGTGCTCGGCGCGGCGGCTGCGTACTTCGCGCTCAAGCCGAGCAACACGCCGCCCAAAGACGACACGCACGGCATGACCGACAACGGCAGCGGCTCCGATACACACGGCTCGGCCGGCAGCGCGATCGCGGTCGCGATGACCGACATCGATGCCGGCATGGGCATGACGATGACCGCCGGCTCGAGCGACAACCCGGAGATCAAGCGGCTACAAGGTGACTGCTACGGCGACGTCACCAGCCGGCAGTGGAGCGATCTCGTGACCTGCGCCGATCAGCTCGACGGCATCCAGCAGGGCGCCGGCAAAGACTTCCGCGCAAAGGCCAAGCTCGAGATCGGCGCACAGCGCGACTTCGAGGCGATGCAGAGCGCGCTCAAAGACAAGAACCTGCGCGACGCGCAGAAGTCCTACGACAAGATCCCGCAGAGCTCTTCGGTCTACTTCGACGATGCCAAGAAGGTGATGACCGACAAGAAGCAGGCGTGGATCAACGAGGGCATCAAGACCGCGAAGAGCAAGGCGCATCGCTGCGAGGACTTCGACAAGTTCATCGCGCAGCAGAACAGCCAGTTCGGCGACGAGATCAGCTCGGCGATCAGCGCGGCGGTCAAGTGCGAGGCGACGGTGGCCATCGTGCCGACCGTCGTCGATTGCTCGACGTCGATGCAGACGAAAGACGCGAAGTGCAAACAGCAGTTCTGCGCGGGTCACGAGGACTCGCCGCTGTGTGCGGCCGCGGTCGCTCCGCCTCCGGTGCAGAACTGTCAGGCGATGATCGAGGCAGGCACGGCGGCGAACGCGCAGAGCGACTATGTCAGCGCGCTCAAGAACTACGAGAAGGCCTACTCCTGTAAGCCGGATGGCCACGTGTTGTCGCTGACGTTCATGTCCGCTTGTAATGCGCAAAACGTGAATCGCGCGCGGTTTTGGTGGAAGAAGCTGTCATCCGACGAGCAGACCCACGACGTGATTATCTGCGTCCGCGCGAACATCACGCGCGCCCAACTCGACGCACCCTGAGATTGGCGCGCAGAAACTTTCGGTCTGGTCGCCGGTTGGTGTAACCAGGATGGTGTTCCCGTGCACTAGCTCGGAGGGTACATGCGCGAACGCCATCCTTTCGCTTCCTCGTTATTGACGCTCGCCGCGGTTGCCGCGCTCGGCGGCGTCGCATCCGCACAAACCGCCGCCGGTCCCGTCGCGATCGACACGTTCAGACCCGCGATGGATACGCGCGGGTTCTTTACGGTCAACGGGTCGCAGACGCTCGGCGACCTGGACTTCGCGTTCGGCCTCGGCGCGCTCGATTGGGGGCATCACCTGCTCTCGTTCGGCAACACGTCGAACGGCTCGTTCTTCGGGTCGAAGTGCAACAACGCGACGCAGCCGTGCTACTCGGTCGACGACGTCGTGACCGCGACATTGATCGGCGCGGTCGGCGTGCACCTCGGTCCCGCTGATCTCGAGTTCGGCGCGTCGTTGCCGATCGGCATCATGAGCGGCGATCGCGGCCCCGACCTGGCCGATCCGAACGGCGGCACCGACAAGTTCTCGCTGTCGGGGCAGGGCATCGGCGACCTCGGCCTGCACTTCAAAACGCACTTCGTGAAGATCTCGAAGCCGCCGCACCTCGGCGTCGGCATCATGGGCAGCATCTACCTGCCGACCGCGACGCAGGACGAGTGGCTCGGCTCGCACACGACGAGCGGCGAGATCATCGGCATCGTCGACAAAGAGTTCGGCAAGCAGGGCCGCTTCAAGGTCGGCATCAACGGCGGCATCCGGCTCAACTCGAACGAGACGTACACCGACAACGACGTGATGACCGGCGGCGCGACTCGCACCGGCGGCACGATCACGACCGGCGGTAACGAGATCCCGTTCGGGATCGGCCTGTCGTACGCGATCGCGATCCAGAAGTTCGACGTCGTCGGCGAGGTCTACGGCGCCAAGCCGCTCGGCACGTACATCGACTACCAGCCGCTCGAGGCGATCGTCGGCATCAAGCTCTACTTGGCGCGCAACTCGTTCTTCGCGCTCGGCGGCGGCACCGGCCTCGACCACGGTCAGGGCGCGAACCCCGATCTGCGCGGCTTCATCAGCATCGTGTTCGAGCCGAACATCGGCGACCGCGACGGCGACGGCATCAAGGACGACGTCGACAAGTGCCCGGACGATCCGGAAGACTTCGACGGCTTCCAGGACGCCGACGGCTGCCCCGATCCCGACAACGATCAGGACGGCATCCCCGACGTCGACGACAAGTGCCCGAACATCCCTGAGAACAAGAACGGCGTCGAAGACGCCGACGGCTGTCCCGAAGGCGGCAAGAACGATCGCGACGGCGACGGCATCCCCGACGACGTCGACAAGTGCCCGGACGATCCGGAAGACTTCGACGGCTTCCAGGACGCCGACGGCTGCCCCGATCCCGACAACGATCAAGACGGCATCCCCGACGTCGACGATCTGTGCCCGAACGATCCCGAGGACAAAGACGGCTTCGAGGACGCCGACGGCTGCCCCGATCCCGACAACGACAAGGATCGCATCCTCGACAAGGACGACAAGTGTCCGAACGAGCCCGAGACGTATAACGGCTTCGAAGACGCCGATGGCTGTCCGGATCGCGGACGTGTCGTCGTGACCGACACGTCGATCGAGATCCTCGACATGGTCTACTTCGAATACGACAAGGCGATCATCAAGAAGGAGTCGTACCCGATCCTCGACGCCGTCGCGGCGACGCTCAACGGCAACCCGGCGATCCAGCTCGTCGAAGTCCAAGGTCACACCGACGAGCGCGGCGACGACGCGTACAACTTGGATCTGTCCGATCGCCGCGCCCACGCCGTGCGCGATTACTTGATCGGCAAGGGCGTCGACGAAAAGCGACTCACCGCACAAGGCTACGGTGAAACCCAGCCACTCGATCGAAGTCACACCGAAGCGGCATGGGCGAAGAACCGGCGCGTCGCGTTCTTGATCTTGAAACGCGGCACCGATTAGTCAAAGTACGGTGTGATCCGTTTCATCTTCACGCTCGCGATCATCGTCGGCCTGGCCTACTGCGGCGCGACCGTGAAGCTCGGTGACAAGACGTTCTTCGAGCACGTCCGCGCGATCTGGCACTCGCCGGAGACGCAGGATCTCAAGCGCGGCGTCGAGCAGACGGCGGCGCCGGCCGTGCATAAGCTCGAGCACGGCGCCGAGGTCGGCTATCGCGCGATCACCGGCTCCGACGATGCCGGCGTTGGCTCGGCGGGCTCGGCGGGCAGCGCGAAGTGAAGTTTCCGCTGACGCCGCAGCTGATCGCAGAGGCGAAGCGGTTCGAGCTGCGCTCGGCGTGCCGCGACTGCTTCTTCTGGCGCGGCGGCGACTGCGCGCACGGTTGGCCCGATGAAGGTCAACGGCGGTGGCCGCTCGACGCGCCCGATCCGGCGACCGGCGCGCTTCCCGAATTCGCGGCGTTCTGTAAAGAGTTCGAGCTCCGCTGACGTGGACCTGCTCGACGAGGTGATCGTCGCGCCGCGGCGCACGTTTTCAGTGCTCGCCGATACGCGCGTGATCGAGCGCGACGGCTGGCTGCAGATCGTCACGCCGTCGAGCACGCTCGTCTCGCTCAACCAGGTGATCCACTCGGCACTCGCGGATGCCGAGGCGGACGAGACGATCGGCCAGGCCGTCGCGATGTACCGCGAGCTCGGGCTTCGATTTCGCTGGAACGCGGGGCCGGGCAGTGCGCCGGCCGACCTCGGCGCGCGGCTCGAACGCCACGGGCTGGTCGCGAGCTGGGGCCGCGGGATGGCCCGGCGGATCGACGATGAGCCGGTTGCTAGCGATGCACGCGTCGTCGAGGTCGACGCACGCACGATCGACGACTTCACGGCCGTCGTGGCCGCGGGTTGGGACGCCGACGCCGCGCCGCTCGACGCGATCCACCGGCGGCAGCTCGCCGAGGGCCGCACGGTCCTGTTCGTCGCGTACGACGACGGCACGCCGCCGGCGGCGGCGGCGTATCACGCGTGCTCGCACTCGGCGTTCTTGATCGGCGGCGTGGTGCTGCCGGCGCACCGCGGTCGCGGCCTGTATCGCGCGCTCGTGCAGACGCGCATCGCGCACGTGCAGCGCCGCGGATTCGCCGTCGCGACGACCCACGCGCGCGAGAGCACGTCGGCTCCGATCCTCGAGCGGCTCGGGTTCACGACGGTGTGCCGCTTCCCGATGTACTTCGGCTAACGGCTACGCGGATTCGCGCTGGAACACGCGCGTCGCGACGACGAGCCCGACGATCGCGAGCGCGCCGGCGCACGCGAGGCCGACGCCGATCGAGCTGTTGCCGAGGTCGCCGCGAAAGCCGGCGCGCGCGGCGTCGACGATGTGCGAGAACGGATTCGCCTGCGAGAGCCGATACAGCCAGCGCGGCGCGAGCGTCATCGGCAGCAAGATGCCGGAGAGCAGCAGCACGGGCACGCTGATCATGTTGAGCAGCGGCGCGAGCGCATCTTCGCTCTTGAGCCACAAGCCGGCCGCGTACGACAGCGACGCGAGCGCGATGCCGAGCAACAGGACGAGCGCGACGGTGAGCAGCGCGCCGACGACCGGCACGCGCAGGCCGAACGCGACCGCGACGAGCGTGAGCAGCACGGCCTGCACGAGCAAGACGAGGGCGTCGCGCAGCACGCGGCCGAGCAAGAGCCCGAACCGATTCGCCGGCGTGACGCGCATCCGCTCGACGGTGCCGAACCGAATCTCGGCGATGATGCCGAAGCCGACGAACAAGCTACCGAACATGCCGAGCTGGATCAGCAGACCGGGCACGAAGATCTGCCACGGATCACCGGGCGGAAAATTGCCGCCTTGCACGAGCTTGTCGAGCAGCGGCGCGAACAGCGCGAGATAGAGCAGCGGCTGGATCATCACGACGACGATCCAAACCGGCTCGCGGAACAACAGGCGCATCTGATAGCGGAACGTGATCATCGCGTCGCGGAGCATCGGAGTCTCCTCGGAATAGCTGAGTTGGGCGAGGTACTGCAGGTGGTCGCTACGCATGCGGCGCATCGCGCAGCGATCGACCGGTCAGCGTGAGAAACACGTCGTCGAGCGACGGATGACGGATCGCGAGAGCGCCGACTTTGATGCCGGCCGCGTCGAGCGCGCGCATCAGCGGCAGCGCTTGCGCTTCGCCGTTCTCGACGGTGACGCGCAGCCCACCGTCGGTCGGCGTGACGTCGCGCGCTTGCGTCGCGAGTAACTCGGTCGCACGCGCGACCGCATCGATCGGCACGTCGAACGTGACGAGGTCGCCGGAGATCCGCCGCTTGAGCTCGGCCGGCGAGCCCTGCGCGACGATCTTGCCGTGGTCGATGATCAAGATCCGATCGCACAGCGCATCGGCTTCGTCGAGGTAGTGCGTGGTGAGCAAGATCGTCGCGCCGTCGCGCTCGCGCACGGTCTTGATGTGGGTCCACAAATTCGCGCGCGCCTGCGGATCCAAGCCGGTCGACGGCTCGTCGAGAAACACCAGCTTCGGTGCGTGCACGAGGCCGAGCGCGATGTCGAGCCGGCGGCGTTGCCCACCCGACAGCGTCTTGATCAACCGGCCGCCCATGTCGGCGAGATCGAGCTTGTCGCGCAGCTCTTTCGCGCGCTGGCGGGCGACCGATCGCGATAGCCCGTAGAGCTCGCCTTGCGTGGAGAGCTCTTCGTCGACTTTCGCGGCCGGATTGGTGCCGCCGCTTTGCGAGACGTAGCCGAGCTGCCTGCGCACGCCGACCGGATCCTTGCGCAGGTCGCAGCCGGCGACCGTCGCTTCACCCGCGGTCGGCACGAGCAGCGTCGCGAGCATGCGTTGGGTCGTCGTCTTGCCGGCGCCGTTCGGTCCGAGCAAGCCGACGATCTCTCCGGGCGCGACGTCGAAATCGATGCCGCGCACCGCTTCGACGACCGCGTCCTTGGTCTTGAAGGTGCGGGCCAACCCGCGAGCCTGGATCATGCTCCAGTTTGTATAGTCAAATTTGACTAATGTCAAGCGCGCCGTGTTTTGGCGCCTGGTTTCAGTTTCAGTTTCAGTTTCAGTTTCGGTTTCGGTTTCGGTTTCGGCGTCGGCGTCGGCGTCGGCGTCGCTTTCGCCGCCGGCTTCGGCACCGACTTCGACGCTGGCTTCGACGCCGGCTTCGGGCGCTTCGCGGCGTACGTCGTCGCTTCGCGCCGAGCTGCAGCTTGCTCGCGCCACGGCACGTCGTCGGCGGTGTCGTAGTCGCCGGCGCGCAATCGCCCGACGAAGTCTTTCGACCACGCGAGCTCGCTGCCCATGCGCGCGTTGAGCAGGCGCAGCATCTCGCGGACGTGCGCGGGCGTCTCGACGTCGTCGACCGCGACGATCGCGTGCTCGGCATGCGCGATCGCGCCGGCGATCTGCGCGCTGCGCGCTTCGAGCGCCGCGATCAGCTCGTCGCGCTTCAAGAAGCCCATCACGGAGACCACCGCGACGAGCGGATCGACCGGCATCTTCACCGTCCACAGTGCGTCTCGCAGCAGCTCGTTGAGCTCGCGCTCGCCGCGCGGCGTCAGCCGGTACGACGTGCGCTCCGGCCGGCCACCGACGTGCTCGGTGCTCGCGATCTCGATCATCTCCTCTTTGACGAGCGTCTTGAGCGCGTTGTAGATCGAGCCGGGCGCGACGTTGCCCCACTCTTCGGCGTGCCACGTGATCAGCTCGCGGCGGACGTCGTAGCCGTGCACCGGCTGAAAGATGCGAACGACGCCGAGCACGAGCATGCGCGTGGTGGACGACACGCGCGGTACTATGCACGCCTGCTCGAGCTCGTGCACAACCCCGAAGTCGCGAACGCGATCGCTGCGCGTGCCGCGCTCTCGCTCGATCCCGCCGCAGACCCCGCCGCAGATCCCGCCGCAGATCCCGCCGCAGACCCCGCTGTAAACCCCGCGTCGGCGACGCCGATCGTCGCGCTCGAATCGACGCTGATCGCCCACGGCCTGCCATGGCCGGACAACCTCGCGGTCGCGCGCGAGCTCGAAGCGACCGTACGCGCGGGCGGCGCGCTCCCGGCGACGATCGCCGTGCTCGACGGTCGCGCGCACGTCGGGCTCGACGACACCGTGCTCGAACGCGTCGCGCGCGCCGGCAAGGAGCTCGCGAAAGCGGGCGCGACCGACCTCGCGGTTCACGTCGCGCGCCGTAGCTCCGCCGCGACGACCGTCAGCGCGACCGCGGCGATCGCGGCGCGCGCCGGCATTCGCGTGTTCGCGACCGGCGGCATCGGCGGCGTGCATCGTGGCGATGCCGGCGACGTCTCGCACGATCTCGTCGCGCTCGCGAAGACGCCGATCGCCGTCGTCTCGGCCGGCGCCAAGGCCATCTTGGACTTGCCGCGCACGCTCGAGATGCTCGAGACGCTCGGCGTGCTCGTGATCGGCTGGCGCACGCATGAATTCCCAGCGTTCTACTCGCCGCGCTCGGGACTGCAGCTCGATCACAGCGCGGAATCCGCTCACGAGCTCGCGACGATCGTGCACGCGCACTGGCGAGACCTCGGCGGAGGCGGCGTGCTCGTGTGCAACCCGATTCCCGACGCCGACGCGCTCGACCTCGACGCGCCGATCGCGCGCGCTCTCGCCGACGCCGACGCGGCCGGCGTCACCGGCAAGCGACTCACGCCGTTCTTGCTCGCGCGGCTCGCCGAGGTCACCGCGGGCGCATCGATTCGCGCCAATCGCGCGCTCGCGCTGAACAACGCCCGCGTCGCCGCCCAGCTCGCGGTCGCGCTCGCCTCGCTCGGGCCGCTCGGGCCGCTCGGGCCGCTCGGGCCGCTCGGGCCGCTCGGGCCGACGTAGCTAATTTAGCTGCCGACTTTGTACACGGTCAGCGACTTGCCGCCGCGATCGAAGCCGTTCGAGCGCTCGAGCAGCCAGAACCGATCACGCATCGCACCGAGCTGACGCCGCATGCCCGTCGACAGCACGCGCGCCACTCGCACCGCCTTGTTGTCGGCGCCGACGCGGAACACGTCGACGTATTCGGGATCGGCCTTCTTGCGCGCGACCGCGTCGGGGTTGACCGGGTCGACCTTGAGCGCGATCCAAGCCGTGCCGTCCGACTGCAGCTCGCCCTGCAGCGACTTCGGATCGTACTGCGCGATCGGCTGATCGAGCTCGACCGGCTTCGACTTGCCCGCACGCCAGATCTGCACGCTCTGGTTGTCCCAAGCCATCCGTACGAAGTCGAGCACGCCACCTGCGTCGGCGAGCGCCTGATAGCGCTTGCGCTGCTCGAACAAGTCCGTGATCGGCGTCTTGTCGATGATCTTGCCGGTCACGAGGTCGTACCCGGCCTCGGCGTTCGGCGTGCGCATGTCCTCTTTCGGATCCCACTCGCCGCCTTTGATGCCGAACGCGCGCGTCATCCCGTCGGCCCAGTGGTTGACGTGATAGTCGAGCTGCTTGTTGTAGCCCTGCGCGTCGACATCGAGGTGACCGCCGCCGAGCCGTGCGCCGCTCTCGATCGCGTGCAGCGCGACCTCGTGTCGCGTCAGACCGTCGCCGACCTGGCTCGTCCGATACACGGCGACGCGGAGCTTGCCGTCGCGGGTGATCGGCGTGACCTTCGTCGCCGGCCCGAGCTTGTACACGACGGGCTTCTTCGCGTTCGGCGCGAGCTCGATCAGCATGCCGCTCTGGCTGCCGTCTTCGGCCTGTCCGACGACGAACGCGCGGTTGCCGAGCAGCCGCACCGCGACCGCGTGCAGCACGATCGACGAGACGTCGATCGGCGTGTCTTGCTCCGTCGCGAGCGCGACCACGTGTAGCGTCGCCTTGGTGCTGCCGTCGGTCTCGACGTACGCGATGCGCTGCTCGTCGTAGCCGATGCCGTCGTCGATGAAGCCGTCGCTGCCGGTCAGCTTGACGACTTCCGTCGCACCGACGAGCTCGGGCACCTGAGGTTTGGGCTGCGCGACCGCGGCGGCCGCGACGAACGCCAGTGCCAGTGTGATCGAGGCTACGAGGGTTCCTCGTCGGACCATGCCCAGCGATGCCACGGACCTCGCCGCACGCGCAAGCTCGATTTCGCGCTACGATGCCGGCCAATGGGCGCGATCGCGTTTACCCGTAACTACACGGACCACAGTAACGACACGGGCTACCAGTTCGAATTCCACTGCGACAAGTGCGGCAACGGCTATCGCTCGACCTTTCACGGCAGCGCGCTCGGCGTCGGCTCGAAGCTCGCCCGCGGTCTCGGCAGCCTGTTCGGCGGCGGTGGCGGCGGCTTGTTCGCGGCGGCGCAGGCCAGCGAGTACATGAAGGACGGCTTGCGCGGCTCGGCGTGGGACTCCGCGTTTCGCGACGCGATCGAGGAGATCAAGCCGAAGTTCCACCAGTGCTCGCGTTGCGGCCACTGGGTCTGCCCCGAAGTCTGCTGGAACGCGCAGCGCGGCATGTGCATGAGCTGCGCGCCCGATCTCGAGCGCGAAGCCGCAGCCGCGCAGGCGAACATCGCCGCGCAGCAGGCTTCGACCGCGATGAGCAACGTCAACCAGATCGAAGGCTTCGATCCGAAGGCGCAGCACGGCATCGGCGGCGCATCGGCGTGCGCGAGCTGTCAGGCGCAGCTCGCGCCCGGCGCGAAGTTCTGCGCGGGCTGCGGCAAGCCCGTCGTCGCGGCGCACGCGTTCTGCACCGGTTGCGGCACGCAGCTCGTCGCCGGCGCGAAGTTCTGCAGCGGGTGTGGCACGCCATCCGGCGGCTAGCGTTCGCAGCGAGCCGCAACATCGAATGTCAAAGAGCGGGCGGTTTCACAGCCGCGCCGGAAAGCTCGCGTTGATCACGCGCGCGTGCTCGCGCTCCCACGATTTGCGCTTGTCTGCATCGCTGCGCGCGGTGGGATGCGCGACCTTGTAGTAGCCGTCCGACGGCCGATGCTTGTCGGCGCGCCAGACGATCGCGGGCAAGCACGGCAGCTTCGCGTGGCGGCAGGCTTCGGCGACCTCGGTAAGCGCGGCGTGAAACCGCGGATCGCGCGGGTGCATCTCTGAAACCGCGGCGGCCAGCTCGCGATACGTGATCGCGGGCTGCTTGCGCACGAGGCGGTGGCGAAGCGTTCGGTAGATCTTGATCGCGAGTGGGCTCATGGTCAGTTCCTTTCAAGCGGCGAGCTCGGTGCGAAACGCGGCCGCTTCGCGCAGCGCGCCGGCATCGATCGCGTCTTGGCCGAGCAGATCGGCGACGGTGCGCGCGGTCTTGATCAATCGATCGACGCCGCGCGCGGTGACGAGGCGCTTGTGATCGACGAGTGCGCCGAGCTCGGCCTCGGCGAGCGAATCGAGCTTGCACGACGCGCGCAGCACCGACGACGTCATTTCAGCATTGCAGCGGATTCCCCAGCTCGACAATCGCGCGCGTGCGCGGTCGCGCGCGGCGGTCACGCGATCGCGCATCGCATCCGACGGCTCGCCGGGATCGGGCGAGCGGAGCTCGGCGAGCGTGACTGGCTCGACATAGACTTGCAGATCGATCCGATCGAGCAGCGGGCCTGACAGGCGCGAGCGATAGCGATCGATCGCTCCCGAACCGCACGTGCATTCGCGCGCGCCCGAGTTGAGCCAGCCGCACGGACACGGATTTGCCGCGGCGACGAGCAAGAACGACGCGGGCAGGCGGAGCGCGCCGTGGATGCGATTGATCGTGACCGTGCGCTCTTCGAGCGGCTGGCGCAGGCCTTCGATCGCGGCGCGCGAGAACTCGGGAAGCTCGTCGAGGAACAGCACGCCGTTGTGCGCGAGCGAGATCTCGCCGGCGCGCGGCTGCGATCCGCCGCCGAGCAGCGCCGCGCTGCTGATCGTGTGATGCGGAGCGCGGAACGGCCGCACGTCGACGAGACCTTCGGCGATACCGAGGGCCGAGTAGACCTTCGTGGTCTCGAGCGATTCGCCGCGCGTCATTTCGGGCAGCACCGTCGCGATCCGGCGCGCGAGCATCGTCTTGCCGGTGCCGGGCGGACCGGCGAGCAGCACGTTGTGACCGCCGGCGACCGCGATCTCGATCGCGTGACGCGCGAGCTGCTGGCCGCGCACTTCGGCCATGTCGACGGGACTGCCGCACGACCGCCGGCGCGGTCCGGCGCCGCTCGGCGCCGGAAGATCGCCGTTGCCGGCGAGCGCGGCGATGATCTCGCCGAGGTGTCGCGCGCCGTAGACTTCGATGCCGTCGACGACGAGCGCTTCGGCGGCGCTCGCATCGGGGACGAGCACGCCGCGCATGCCGCGTTCGCGCGCGAGCATCGCCGCCGCGAGCACGCCGGGCACCGAGCGCAACGCGCCGTCGAGCCCGAGCTCGCCCAACACGACCAAGCGATCCAATACGGCGCCGTCGTAGAGCTCGTCGCCGACGAGCATCGACAGCGCGATCGGCAGATCGAGCGCGCAGCCGACCTTGCGGAGATCGGCCGGCGCCAAGTTGATCGTCACGCGCTTGAGCGGCAAGTCGTGACCGCACGAGCGCAGCGCGCTGCGAATTCGCGTGCCGCCTTCTTTGACGGAAGGCGCGGCGAGCCCGACGACGCTGTACGACGGCAGCTGACCGGGTTGCACGACACACTCGACATCGACGCCGACCGCGTCGATCCCGACGAGCGTGCATGACTTCACGAGCGCGACCACACGCGGGGCAAGAGCACGCCGCGGGCCAGCGCAACTATCGAAAATCACGCGAGCGCTTGTCCGAAACGTCCGAGCTTCGGCCGGACAAAATCGGACGCCGGACACTGTCAGGTTTCTTCACGAATCGTC